>JAJDEL010000090.1 GCA_029259835.1 Planctomicrobium sp.
GATGGCAAGTCCAGATGAAATCGAAGAACTTGGAGAGTCGTCTGCGCACGAACTCGCACAGTTGCGACGGGACCGTCTGAACGCGTTGAAAGAGCGAGTCAAATCCTCGGACCGTGTGATTGTCTCAGGTTATGAATGGCAATATGAAGGGATGAGCATCCCGTGGAGTGCTGCTCAACTTTTGTTAAACGAGGACGATCAGAAGCGACTACGAGATCTTGCGGAAGATGGTCTTGTTGATCCTGATGAGTATGCGTCTTTAGAGGAGTCAGCTCCACATTTACAAGAGTTTGTTGATCGATATGGAAACGTTGCCCTAAGCGGGCTGGAAGAGTTTGGCCGTCGCGTCTACGACCAACTTTGGGATCTCTTGTGCTCCGATCCGCAATTTGATGGGCTTGCTGAAGCGGATGCGGAATTGTCTCAACGGACTGTGCAATCCACCGAACCTCCACAGTTGTCTGTCGGTAAATTGAAGTCTCTGCTCAAGGAGTGGTCGCGAGTGAGCGGGTTCGACGCTATCGATCAGTTGCTCACCCTGGACGACAAACAGTTCGCATTCAACTGGGTACTCTTATCAAATAGACCAGAGCTCAAAGAGTGGCTCAGCGTCTTCGATTTATGGGTTGAACGTCGCCAAAGTTCGAGCATGGAGTCGCTCGAAGAGGCATCTCAATTGGCAACCGAACAAGAATATCACCAGCGATTTGTGGAATCACGGTTGCGTGTCTACGTTCGCAGGCGCGAAGCAGAACGAAAAATTTTCGAGTATCTCAAAGCTCCAGATTCAGCCCCTTTGGTCGTCATGGGAGATGCAGGGAGTGGCAAGTCGGCCATCATGGCGAAAGCCTGTCATGTCATGTCATATCTGGCAAATCGTTCGTCCAACATGTTTGTGATCGGACATTTCATCGGCGCGAGCCCCTCTTCATCTTCGATTGACGGTATACTGCGCCGTTTGCTTCTGGAAATTGCCACTCACTGCGATCTCGAATTGACTCTCGAGAGCGAAACCTCTGCGTTGATTGATCAATTTAAACAAGTACTCGAGGAAATACCAAAAGACCGAGAAATGGTCCTCTTCCTCGATGCGCTCGACCAACTCGACCCGTCTCATCAGGCGATGGACTTGCATTGGCTGCCAGTTCATTTTCCTCCGAATGTGACTGTTGTGCTCAGCTGTCTCGCCCAAGACGTCAGAGGCAATGAAGAAGGCTCACTGGTCAGACAGGCAATCAATCTGCGCGCACATGTGTCGCTTGACCTCCGCGATTATGCCCTGACAGAGAAAAATTGTCGAAAGATTATTGAAGTCGTTCCTTCGCTGGCGGCGAAGTGTCTTGATTCGGAACAAATCGAATTCTTGCTGTCGAATCAAGCGACCAGGAACCCGCTGTATTTGATGGTTGCGTTGGAGGAACTGCGAGGGTTCGGCTCTTTCGATCTGCTGAAACCTCGAATGCAGCTATTCAATGATGCAAAAGATTCGACCGAGCTTCTCTGCCAGGTCGTTGAATGGCTCGCTTACGATTTCGACGAGGGTCTGGTACGTGACATCCTATGCGGAATTGCTGTCTCTCGAGTCGGACTCACGGAACAGGAATTACAGTCGTTAGCTGTCCTAAATCTGACTGGTGAGAACGAACAGTCCGCAGACGAAATCGAGTCGCGTCAACGAGAGGTTTCATCATTGCTGCGACATCTACGGACGTATCTACAGTATCGAGGTGCATATCTGGATTTTTACCACCGCAGTGTCCTGCGAGCGATTCGACGGACGTTGCTCAATGACGAGTCCGAACGTGAGATGCATCGGAAGCTGGCTCACCTTTTCGAATATCGCCAGTTAGATCCGAGTTCTGAGTCTGGTCTACCAGCAGCACGCTCTCAAACAGAGCTGCTATTTCACCTGCAAGCGTGCGGGGCTTGGGAAGATGTGCGGGACGTTTTGATGGATGTCAACCTGGTGTTACCTAAAGCTCGCAGTTCAAACTGGCAGCAACTGGTCAAAGAGTTTCGAACGGCAGTGTTGAAATCGCCGCTGGAAACTGCACGTACTTTGACAGGATGGCTTTCACGCTTGACGACTGAGGACCGCGCCTTCCACTCAATATGCCGAGACACTTTTGTCCAACTTGCAAATCGTGATCCTCAAAGGTTTCAAGACGTCTCAGATCGACTCGACATGAACAATGCTGACATCCGCCAGCCGCTCCTCGAGAGTAGTGCGTTGCAAATTGGAGCCGGAAACAATCAAACCGGCGTCATCATTCTGGAAGGAATGCTCTCAGCTCTTGACGACTCCCCAGAGAGTCAGAAGACGAAGTGTAGTATCCTCCAGCAACAGGCGGTTGCTCTAAGTAACATGGGGCACGAAAGCCTTCCGGAAGCTGAAGCCAAAGCTTATGAAGGCCTTCAACTTGCTAAGGAGAATGACGATCAACTTCAGGTTCCCATTCAGCAGACGACACTCATCGAGATTCTCACTCGTCAAGCGAAGTACGAGGAGGCGAAGGAAATTGCCTGGACTGTGATTCGAGAGAACCGCGACAGCGGAATGCAGCAGATCGTCCCTCGGGCTTGCCTCTATTTATCCACTGCACTCCGCGCTCTTCAAGAATTCGATGGCTATGAAGAAATGATTGAAGAAGGCATGACCATCGGTCGCAAGTTCGGGCGAATCGAGGAGTATGTCAGACTGCTGGAGGAGTTATCCAACTTCCATGTCCTGAAAGGAAATCTCGACAAGAGCATCTCACTTCTGGAAGAAGCAGTCGCCTTACCTGTCACCTCTTATCAACCCAATACTCGTTTATTTATCATGCAAAGACTGGCACTAAAGTTGCTTCAAGCTGGTCGCCACGATCGCGCGCGACCGATTCTTCAAGAAGGGTTAGCCCTCGCAACACAACCTGTTTTGCGAGCGAGTTTTCTCGATGCATGGATTCAGTATCATTCTTCTCTTGGTCAATATGAAGAGGCGTGGAAAAGTGCGACCGAAGCGGAATCCGCGGCACAAGACTCTCCGAATCGATTTCAAGGGTGTGAAATTCTGTTACGCAAAATCGCGATTTGCCACGCTGCCCGTTGGTACGACCGGCTCGGAGAAGTGGTCCAGCAGACGGAACATATTCTGCGAGAACTCAAGCAGGCTCGTCTCTCCCACACGGCAGAATTCGCTCAGTCAAAAAATTCACTGATTCAGCAACAGATACAAATCGCAGTTGATCAATATCTCGCTGATCCCGTTCATGCAGATCCGGCCCCGCTCATTCATGTTTGGGAAGTCTGCCAGGAATTCGAAATCAATCCACTGCTTCAAGGGATGGCTGCCTCCCTGTTGGCAATGATCTACATGAACATCGATAATGAAGCTGAGGGTCGGTCCTGGCTGGCCCATGCTGAAGCAGTAAAGCAATCGATTTCAGAAGATCAACTGAGTGAAGAATTCTCCCTGATGCTAGCAGGAGCTCGCGGACGGTATGGGATTCCCGATGCGATCGAACAAACTCTTGAAATGATTGAAAACA
>JAJDEL010000891.1 GCA_029259835.1 Planctomicrobium sp.
CATTGCGTGGCTACAAGGGGACCTTCTACGAAGGTGGCATCCGCGTTCCAATGGTCGCTCGCTGGCCAGGGCATATCCCGGAAGGTCGCACGAGCGATCATATTCTCGCGTTCTGGGATGTCATGCCGACACTTTGCGAAATTGCTGGCGTCGAAGTACCTGCAACTACGGATGGCATTTCATTCATCTCAGCAATGACCGGCAAGGGGAAACAAAAATCTCATGATGGGATGTACTGGGAGTATGTTCGCGGCAATGGAATCGCACGCGCTGCTCGCATGGGAAATTGGAAAGCAGTTCAGGGGAAACCTAGTGCTCCAATTGAGTTGTATGATCTCAAATCAGACATAGGTGAAACGAACAATGTCGCCGGTGAACACGCAGAACTTGTCTCGAAGATGACAAAGTACATGGACGATGCACACGTCGATCAGCCTTCGCATCCAGGACCGGGGGTAAAAACCGGTGTGAAAGATTACGTCAACGGCCCGTGGATCAAGTAAGAAAAATTCGCATCACCTCACATTTTCAGTGTAAAAGGAAGCGAAGTTGACTCGAAAGCTAATACAGATGCGCTCGAATTCTTCATTCTTGAAGAGTGTCGCGATTGCCATTCGTGGAGTGGTAGAGTCATGTCGCAATGAACGGAACTTGAAGATTCAATGGGCGATTGCAACATCTGTCATTATCGCTGGCAGTCTGTTTCATCTGTCAGCGATCGAATGGGCGTGCATCACGTTATGCATCGGAAGTGTTCTTACCGCTGAAACAATGAACTCCGCAATCGAATCGATGGTCAACTTGCTGTCGCCTGAAATCCGAGAAGAAGCACGACAGGCAAAAGACTATGCGGCGGGAAGCGTACTCTTAATTTCAATCACAGCAGTCGCCGTCGGTGCGATCATTTTCGGTTCGCATCTCTTCGAGTGGCTGCGAATCCAGGAGCAGTAAAGAATTTCTCTACACGCTATACTGCAACGAGTTCAGCTTCTTGCTGCGGTGTCGGCTTGCGAAAACTCAGCGGAGCGTCGCCAGCAAATCCGAAGTCTGCTGCCAGTTCCTGAAAGAGCTTCAGACCAGCACGTTCGGAATCGCCGAGTCGGAAGTGAAGATTCTTTGTTAAGTAATCGAGTAACGTTTCGTATTCGAGGTCAAGGCTTTGTGCGCCATCTGTCGCAATGCGTTCGATTTCTGCGAGACCTAAATCACGGGCTGCGGAGAGCTTCTCTGGGATTTCGCCAAGATCTGTGTCCTGGCGGGTGACCCACATTGCGAAGACAAACGGTAAACCGGTCCAGTTGACCCATTCTTCACCGAGATCCCAAACAGTGTGAAACGTCTCATCTGGCGGTGAAATCGCGCGATCACCGATCAGCAGAACGGCGTCGGCATCGCTGTCTCGTGTTGTTTTCTGAAGCGGGAGCTTTTGCAGTTCAGGGCAGACGCCGTATCGCTCACTCAGGATGATTTGAGAAAGCGCTGCGCTCGTCCGTGAGCCTTCGTCGAGAGCAAGTGTCTTGATTTCACCAGGATGAACGCGTGAATACAGCTTGACTGATAAGACAGGTCCATGCGTTGCAACACAGGCGTCCGAAACGACTTCATAGTCAGGATTCAGGAACGCTTCGACCGATGGAATGAGTGCAACATCGAGATCGCCTGTTGCCAAATCGTCAGCGAGTTGACTCGGCACATCGAGGACAAGGTCCGCGTCTGGACAAAGCCCTTGCAGATCTTCAATCAGCGGTTTGCTATTCAAATAGCTCACAGCACCAATTCGCAGACGAGAACAACTCCGTTCTCGCTGCCGTGAATTGAGCAGTTGTTTCCGCGTTCGATCAATCATCAGTCCCACTTTCCATAGTTCGACACATCATGAGTATATGAGATTCCAGGAAAGTCGCAATCGCCAGAAATTTATCTTGCTCACGGATACGATTGGCTTTACCTCATCGCCTCATTCCGCGAGGTGGACGCGGCTTTTTTACTCAATCGAAGGGCATCAAAGCCTGTTGTTGTGATAGATATCGGGCGAGACTGAACTTCTCGTTACTGGCAGATAGAAATTCAGTGAATTTCATTGATATGAAAACCGCAGATGAACGAGGCTCATAACGGTTTCCATGGGAAGATTTCCAGAAATGGCGAGACTGATCCTGTAAGATGCCTCCCGTCGAATCTGAATTGACGTTAACCTTTCCACATCCTCAAGCTCTCTGCAGGTTTACCGAGACTCAATACTCTATACAGAAACATATTTCAGAAATGTCAACCCCTCTTCGAGTTGGATTGATCGGACTAGGCACCGTTGCCAGCGGTGTTGCTCAAATTTTACTGGAGCACGCCGAGCGAACGAGCCTTCGCGCTGGTCGGACTATTGAAATCACCAAGGTTGCAGTCCGTGATTTGGCGAAACAGCGGTCGGTTGACATCCCGACTGAATTGCTGACAACAGACGCAATGTCGGTCGCGACTGCGGATGATGTCGATGTCGTCGTGGAATTGATCGGTGGTCTTTCTCCGGCAAAGGAATTGGTCGAAGCGGCACTGAACAGTGGGAAAAACGTTGTCACTGCGAATAAGGCTCTGCTTTGCGAGCATGGGGATACTCTGTTTGCGAAGGCTCGTGAGCTGGACCGCTGCATTGCGTTCGAAGCTGCCGTTGCTGGTGGCTGCCCGATTATCGCTGCGATGGGGCAGGCGATGACCGGCAACCAAATCATCGCTCTGGAAGCGATTATCAACGGGACCAGTAATTTCATCCTGACGCAAATGCTGCACAACAACACGTCATACGACGATGCCGTGAAGGAAGCACAGGAATGTGGGTATGCGGAAGCGGACCCGACGATGGATGTCAAAGGGATCGATGCCGCTCAGAAGCTAGGGATTCTAACTCAATTAGCTTTTGGAGAACGCATTTCTCCGGATCAGTTTCCAGTCCAGGGAATTGATGAACTCGAACTTGAAGACCTGAAATTTGCAGACGAACTCGGCTACGCGGTGAAACTTCTGGCAACCTCCAAACTCGTGAATGGTCACCTCGAACTGCATACGCAGCCGACACTCATCCGCAAAGAGCGTCCGCTGGCTCAAGTGGATGGTCCATACAATATGATTGAAGTCACCGGCGACGCCGTTGGTAAGGCATGGTTTTCTGCGATGGGGGCAGGTCAAATGGCAACAGCATCTGCGGTTGTTGCTGACCTTGTGGATGTCGCAGTCGGGCGAGCCGCGCTGTCATTCCAACATCTGAATCTGTGGCAAACAAGCGAGGCCTTCCCGCTGCAACAAACGGAAGAAATCGAGCGACGGTATTACTTCCGCTTCCATGTTCAGGACCTCCCACACGTCATCGCGGACATTGCCGACATCCTCGGTCGCAACGAAATCAGCCTTTCTTCCGTGATGCAGAAAGAAGCAAAAGAATCCAGAAACAAAGCCGGCGAGCCACCGATTGTCCCACTCGTGTTCATGACACACAGAGCAACAGAAGGCAAAGTCCGAGCGGCAGCGAAAGAACTCGACGAGCTCGATTGCGTCAGCCCACCCTGGCTTTGTCTGCCTGTCAGTGATGAACAAGCCTGATATGTTCTCACCTGATCAAATTGAAGCGTCTCAAAGACGAAGGTTCCGAAATGAAAATTGCCTGTTTCCCGAATAGTTATGGTCGGTTTGGTCCGAACGCGGCAATTGATCTTCTCTCTTCAGCAGGGATCGGTTGGTTGGAATTGCCGATTAAGAATCATGGAATGCCTTCTTTCTTCAAGGAAGAACCGGTTGTTACGAATGGCTCAACGCCGGAGGCGATTTTTGCTCTCAAGGATCGAATTACCGAAGCCGGGCTGAAAGTTTGCACTTGCAACATCACCAGCGGAAACCCGCTCGAAGAAGACGTTCTCCAGCGAACGCTCACCAAACTCACGATTGCGAATCAGTTTGGAGCCGAATTTGTGGTCGCTGGTGGCGGAGAAATTGAGAAGCCGGAAGACTGGCCGATTCTGATCGATCATTTGCAGCAAATCGCCCGCCGCGCAAATGATCTTGGCATCACCTACTGCTGCGAAACTCACCCTGGTGTCTGCCAGAATGCAGACGGGATGCTGGAAATGCTTGAGCGGGTCGACCAACCTGAGATCCAAATCAACTTCGACACCGGAAATATCTTCTATTACAACGAAGATGTTGATCTGTTCGACGAAATGCAGAAGGTGGCTCCGTTTATCAAGCATGTTCATCTGAAAGACACAAATGGAGAATACAAAGTCTGGCACTTTCCAGCTTTAGGTGAAGGTGGTCATGTCGACTTTTCGGCCGTGCTGAAATTCCTCAATGAGATCAATTTCGACGGACCGTGCAGCCTGGAACTCGAAGGCATCGAAGGTGAACCGGAACTTTCTCTTGAGCAGACGCATCAAAGAGTGGTGGACAGCATTGGTCATCTCAAAAAGCGTGGCTGGGAGATTGATTGATCGCTTCACTTCCAGATACGACCACGTTCTGTTCTCCGTCCGACCAATCTTCAATTTGACGTAACTTTCGACGTTTTCAGGATTTTCGTGGAATAAATGGGCATTGAATCTGATCAATTTGGTGAGGAAATGAATACGGAACCTGAGACAGGCTCGAAATCCGTGGGCATTTCAGTGCAGGAATTGGTCGCTTCACACTACGAAGATGTTTACCGATTCGCGTACCGAATGTCCGGAAATCAGGGAGATGCTGAGGATTTGACTCAGCAAACGTTCCTAATTGCCTGTCGTAAGTTAAGTCAATTGAGGGACTTATCGAAAGGACGATCCTGGTTGTTCACGATTGTTCGAAACGTGTTTTTGAAGAATCTGAAACTCAACGACGTCGAACTGTCGGCGTTTGAAGAGTCCATTGTCGCCGTTGAAGAACCTCACCATTTGAACCT
>JAJDEL010000892.1 GCA_029259835.1 Planctomicrobium sp.
CGGAGCGGAAAGCCGCAGTTCCTTTCGATTCTCTGTCCATAAATTTAAGAATCTGCTGTCCCACAGCGACTCCGGTTTAAGGGCATTGAGAGAAGACGGCTTAGGATGAACACTTTTGATGGCAACACTATCAGGATGCGACACCGGAGTCTCCGAAACTTTCCCAGAGAGAATTCGTCCGTTTCGCGGTTTGATACGTCGTGTGAGTTGTATTGATGTATCCCGAATGGGACTATTTTTGATAACGATTTTCGGCGTGGAATTTTTAATCCTGCATGCTGTCATGCTGTTGACGTCGAAACGCATATCGTGTTCCACACTGTGGATTGTCGTGCCACGAGCAACCTTTTCAATTCATGTTTCGAGTTCATCCCAAAGATACTGACAAAATCTATCGGCTGGCAGTTGTTGGACTGCTGTTACTGAGTGTTGCAGCGCTCGCTGTGACGGTCTGGGTGATGGTCGATTTTTTGCGTGAACAATCTATCGTTGAAGAACTCATTCAGAAGTTACCCAACGACGCGAAAAGTTCGGCTGAAGCTCTAGCTGGTGAATTACGATGGCAGTTTCGGCTCACGATTTTGGTGGTGTTGAATGTTGTCGTTACTGGTTTCGCCATTGTGCTGCTCTGGCGAGCATACCGTTCGTCGCAGGAATCGCTTCGCGATATCAAAACAGTGGCGGGTGATATCCTGGGCAGTATGGACCAAGCTGTTATCACAACCGACTTAGCGGGTCATGTCACGAGCATTAATCGTCGCGGCCTGGAACTGTTGGCGCCGAAGACCGAATGTGTTGGGCGTCCGCTTCAGGAGCTTTCAACAATTCCACTGCACGAATTTCTTACTGATTGGCTGGTTGAACGCTCCCTGACAATCGCGCGAGATATCCATTTGTCTAAAAACGGTAGTACTCAAACTCTCCGAATTTTTTGTCAGTCGCTCAACGACTTCGAGGGCAACGAGATTGGCAACGTACTTCAGGTGCGTGATGTGTCAGATCGTGTTCTAATCGAAGATCGCATGCGAAGGATGGAACGATACATGGGTCTGGGATCGCTCGCCGGTGGCCTGCATCATGAAATCAAGAATCCGCTGGCTGCATTGTCACTGCATGTTCAATTACTTGAAGAACAACTGGATAGTGGAGATGCATCGAACGAAATCCAACAGATGCTGGGGGTCATCAAAACCGAAGTCACACGTATTGGTGGCGTGTTGGAAGGCTTTCGTGACTTTGCGTCCGTTGGTCAGCTATGCTTCGTTTCCGTGAATCTCGTCGACGTGATCGAACGACAAGTCAAGCTCCTAACACCTCGGGCAAAACAGCAATGTATCAAAATCACCATGCAGGCAGACGCTTCAATCGACAAGGTTCCGGTAGACCGAGTTCGTTTGGAACAAGTTTTGCTAAACCTTCTCCTTAACGCGATGGAAGCGATGACGGACGGCGGGGAGCTTGCCATCTCAATGTCCACAACACAAACAGCAGTCGAGATTGAGGTGACTGATACCGGTTGCGGCATCCCTGAAAATTTGCAGGACAAAGTTTTCGACCCCTATTTTACCACTAAAGGCGAAGGAACAGGGCTCGGTCTCGCAATTTGTGACAAAATTATACGGCAACATCACGGAAGTCTCGAATTCCAGACGTCTCCAGATGGAACGACCTTCCAGTTGACACTACCAACAACTCAGAAATCTGACGAGGCACATTAGACGGACCAAATGGACGAAGAATTTCACATCCTGATTGTAGACGATGAACCCAACATTCGGTCAGGGCTGGCTAAGGGGCTCAAGCAGGAGGCTGATTACATTGAAACGGCTGGCACGGTCAACGAGGCACTTGATAAATTCGACTCAGGTGCATTTCAGCTTGTAATCGCTGACGTTCGTCTCCCCGGCGATCGCGGCGGACTCGAACTGGTTTCGCTCGTCCAGCAAAGGAAGCCAAACACCACTGTCATTGTCATCACTGCTCACGGTACGGTGGAAACCGCCGTTGATGCGATGAGACGCGGTGCATTTGACTTCATCACCAAGCCGGTTGACCTGAACTTGATTCGCCAGCAGGTCGCTAAAGCGGCCAAACACCACCGTTTGCAGGTCGAGAACCGTCAGTTAAAAGAAAAACTCGCAGAAGCCGGAGAAATTACTGGAATCGTTGGCAACTGCCGAGCGCTGACGGAACTTCTCACGCAAATACGACAAATAGCAGACACCGATGCGACGGTTCTAATTCGTGGGGAAAGCGGAACCGGTAAAGAGTTGATTGCTCGTGCGATTCATGATTTCAGCGCTCGTTCAACTGGCCCATTCATCGCCGTCAATCTCGGCGCCCTTCCAGAAACACTGCTTGAAAGTGAACTCTTCGGTCACGAGAAAGGATCATTCACTGGTGCATCCCGCCAGAAGCCGGGTTGCTTCGAACAGTCCGCTGGCGGAACCCTTTTCCTTGATGAACTCACTGAGATTCCAGCCAAGAGTCAGGTCGACTTGCTTCGAGTTCTGGAAACCGGGCAGTATGCTCGCGTTGGCGGCGAAGAATCGCTTCAGTCTGATGCACGAATCGTATCTGCGACCAATCGCGACATTGCACATCTGGTTGAAGATGGAGAATTCCGCGAAGACCTTTTCTACCGGCTGAACATCGTCCCTATTGAAGTTCCACCACTGCGTCAGCGCCGTGATGACATTCCCATTTTGGTGGATCACTTTCTGGATCACTTTTGCTCGCGTCATCGCCGGACCGAAAAAACAATTAATGTGGACGCTATGGCCGTTCTGATCGGTGCAAGTTGGCCGGGAAACGTTCGGCAGCTACGCAATGTCATAGAGCGGCTTGTCGTCACGGTGACAAGTGATGTGATCACGGCATCCGATCTACCGAATGAACTGACAACAAAGGCCGGAATCGTTGAAGGCAGAGTACGATCACTCGCAGAAGTCGCGGAGGCCGCCGAGAAAAATGCCATTCAGTCAGCACTTGTTGCCAACGACTTTCACCGTGAGCAAACTGCCAAGGTTCTCGGAGTCAGTGTTCGCACGCTGCATTACAAAATGAACCGTTACGGTTTGCACTAATCTACGATCTGCAAATCTTTGCAGTTTTCTGTATCTGAAATTCTTCTCTTTCTCAACTATCGCTGCAAAATCGCTCGGGATTGTGCAAGACTTCCAGCAGCAAAATTGGCTCGACTGATATCGTGGACATCTGCAAAACACCAAACATTTCGAGAGCAGCCCTCTATCGCGATTTGAGTTTCAGCAAACCCGCTCTAGATTGAGAACGGGTTTGCCTAACTTACCGCTCGCTTTACGTCGTTTCGTTTGCTGAATGGGAAGAACAAAGCCTCGTCGCCTTAACTTCCATTTCGAATCGTTATGAATCTCGATTGATTCTTCATCGCGCCGTTACTGAAACAGTAAAATTGATGGCTTGTGAGCAGTAAGTGACTGGCAATTGCCGCAACGAAAATCAGGATCGAATCGCCGATTGTCTGTTCGCAAGAAGCGTTATGGGCAACATCACTCCAGATGGCCACGACGAGGATCTTCCTGAAGGAATCGACAGTGCTCGCGCTGAAATGAGCACCTACGACAACGAACATCCGAGGTGTAGCCAAATGTGGCAACGTTTGCCGACTTGGTCATCAACGATCATCAAGCACACTTTGCTCGCGTGGGCGATTGCCGGTTCTATCTGTCAGATTTCAACACTATCTCTATGCCAGGATGGGTCGCTCTAATTGTTGTCGTGGAAGCCGTCAGAGCCCTGCAGTACGCTCTCTGCCCGGCTATCGAGTCGATATCAAAGTCGTTCACGCTGACGAGGGTCAAATTTAGGCGAATTGCGTTACAGAAAAGTCGAAAAATCAGAATTGGCCACTCTGTGTCGTTAGGATCGAATACATTTCTTCCACCGTTGTCCGGCCGCAGGCGAAAGCCACTTCAGCGGAAGTGGAAAGGCTGAGCATTCCATTTTCCATGGCGAGTTTGCTCACAGCACTTGGCGACTCCCCGTTGCGGATAAGTTCTCGAAGCTCAGGCGTTACTTCGAGAACCTCAAAGATCCCGGTGAGTCCGCGATAACCGCGTTGATTGCACTGCTCGCAGCCCTTGCGTTGCCGTGGATGCGGCTCAAAACTCTCACCCATCACTGCTTTCGCGGCTTCAAGGGAGAACCCTGCGGGAACATCGACTGCCTCAGCACAGGCAGGACAGGGGGTGTGAAGCATATCTTGCGCGATGACCGCGTTGATCGCTCCGGCCAGTACATGTGGATTTACGCCGAGCTGTAACAGACTGAAGATTGTCTGTGCTGCCGTTGGAGCGTGGACAGTTGCAAAGACCAGATGTCCTGACGTTGCCGCCTGAACAGCCACCTCCGCCGTCTCGGGGTCACGGATTTCACCAACCATAATGACGTCAGGAGCGTGCCGCAGGAGAGCCCTCAATAGGTCTGGGAAATCCTGCCCATGAGCCGAATCCACCTGCGACTGGAACACGCCTGGAATTTCACATTCGACGGGGTCTTCCAGCGTGTTAATCTTACGAGTTCCATCATTCAGTTTCTTGAGAATCGAGTAGAGCGTCGTCGTTTTTCCACTTCCCGTTCTGCCGCTGACGAGAATCAGTCCACTGCGCCGATGAATGAGTTCTTCAACGCATTCGCACTGATCAGGAAGCATTCCGAGGCTTTCCAGATTAACTAAACGAAAACGACCGTCCAGAATCCGAATTGCGAGTTCCTCGCCAAAAAAAGTCGGCATGATGCTGACTCGCATGTCGATCGGACTGTCGCCATCGTGGATGAGAATGCGTCCATCCACCGGGTGCTTGTGGTCGGACACAGGATTGCGGCACAAAATGTTGACGTAATTTATGAAATGGACACCCCAGTCGCGTTCGACCTGACCCAGCTCATACAACACACCATCGCACCGCATGAACACCCGGAATCCATCCCGGTTGGCTGCGCAGAAGAAGTCCGTTGCTCGTCGGTTTGCGGCGTACTCTATCAGCGTTTCAAAGCAAACAGACATTGGTGAAGCATGATCAACAAGCTGCGTCAAAATTGTGGCATCGGTCGCAGCAGTCGGCTCAGTTGTGGTTGTGTCATTCATCGATAGTGGTTTCCTGTGAGGTGATGGTGCTACACCAATCCAGCCAAGTGCAGCGCGTGGGCAGCAAGCTCTATTGTCCTGGATACGAGAACGGGGGGTGCGAAGATGAGGAAGGGGGCAGTATCAACCATCACCACTACGACAGTGATCGCAACGATTGCCTGAGCCAACGAAAAGACAAACGCGCCAAGGGGTCGCAACATGTTTGCGGCTGTTGCCCCGCCCAGGTTGAACTGTGAAAAAGCTTGCTGGAATGGAGATTAATCGGCTCGATTCAACGTTTAGCAATTGTCGTGCCACTCAAGAAAGCCCCGAGTTGCTCACGAGTACATACCAAATTTTCTCTTCGACTCGCTAAAGCGGTCAAACACCACCGTTTGCAGGCCGAGAACCGCCAGTTAAAAGAAAAACTCGCAGAAGCCGGAGAAATTAATGGAATCGTTGACAACTGCCGAGCGCTGACGGGACTTCTCACGCAAATACGGCAAGTGGCAGGCACCGATGCGACGGTTCTAATTCGTGGGGAAAGCGGAACCGGCAAAGAGTTGATTGCTCGTGCGATTCATGACTTCAGCACTCGTTCAACTGGCCCATTCATCGCCGTCAATCTCGGCGCCCTTCCAGAAACACTGCTTGAAAGTGAACTCTTCGGTCACGAGAAAGGATCATTTATCGGTGCATCCCGTTTTTGACCAATGTCTACCAAACACTGGCACCGTTATAAGGGGCAGGTCAATTAGGTGGACGACGCAAGATCGAAGCAGTCAACTCGAAAGTGCTGACCGCGAAAGCTCTGCATCGTGATCGCTCGATGGATATTGTGGACATCTGTAAAACGCTGAAAATTTCGTGGACAACCTTGTATCGTTACCTGAACTTGTAAAAACCCGCTCTCGAATGAGAACGGGTTCGGTCTGAGGGTTAGGCACAATGAGGACATCGGCCATGTTCTTCCGGGAATTGAAGGTGAGGGGTGACTTCGCAACACCAGTTGTGGCGATCATCTTTGCCATCAAGGGTGTGTTGAATGAAACTCAGGAGTTTCTGTTCATCGCACCAGCTGACAGTGATCGATTCCACCTGAACAAGCTCTCCGCTTAGCTCGTGCCGGTTGATGACAGCGTATTCTTGTGCGTTGTCCGGTGACGTTGAATCGTTCAGCCAGGCATACTTCGGATGACCATCAATTTGAAAAGCCATACAGCAGCACCATGTCATCTCCGTAAGCTTCTCTGCGAAGTCTTGCGGTGTTTCGACGGATGCGACACACCAAGTTCTGTCCACGTGCAACATCAGTCGCCTCCTTTCAGCTTCGTGTTGGCCTTTCGTTTCTCACGACGCTTCTGGATGTTATCGACCTTATTGGCGACGACGAGACAGACAAAGGATGCAATCGTTCGGTGCCATTCGGTGCCGAGTGTTTCTTCTCCAATCGTCACTGGCGGGAAGCCACGTTTGCGAATCCATTCGTGCAGGGAATCAGCAAGTTCCTTCGCTTCTTCCCAGTGTTTGCATCTCAGTGCAATGAGGAGGTCATTCCAGGTTTGTTGAGGATCCATGGTTTACTCCCATGCTTCGTGACCGGAGGCAGCCATGACCTGGGGCCAATACTTAATGCCTCCATCTTCAAATGCATCGATTTCAACTGTGTAGGAATCGCAGCATTCTTCGTTCGTACACTCGACATCCATCGTTGCGTCATCGGCAGCGACGATTTTGAGTTGGCTACCGCAGCTTCGGCATTGCCCGTCGATCAAATCGACTAACATCCATTTCTCCTACTCTTGAAAGAACAGACCGCTGTGTGAAGTTTCATTTTTTGAAACCAGACTGTGCGGCTCAGACGAATCCCTTACCGACATGGCAAGGGCTGATAGGAGAGTGCCAGTGATTGCAGGACTGCGCAACAAAAAGGCCGTCAGAAACGGCCTCAAAAAGTTCTCCTCAAGAAAAGGAAATCAGTAGGCGTTGGTGATCTTTGAGGCGGGGCAAGGATTGAAGTGGAGATCGCGTTGCGCAATACACAAAATTCTGTCATGCTCTGTTCACGTTCCCCACGATTCGCATGGGCAAATTGCCGACGCTCAAACAACAAGAGATCCCACTTGACCATCCTGACTCGAACAACATGTTTCAACCGAGTCGAGAGAAACCATTCGTTGCCACGGCAACGGCGATTGACATGTATTCCAACGAGGTCATCGTTGCTTGCTGGCAAATCATTCAAGAATTGGCTGACGAACAGAGTGGTCTTGATTAACTGCAAGTCTTTGAATCTGATATTCACGATGAGAATCTCTGGTACATCGAAGATGGCGCTGCTGGAGCGATCACCGCACTGATTCCGAGCGATTATTGAAACTTCCGTCAGACGTTATCGGGATCGGCTTCAGAAGAGGTGCTTTTGAGATGGCTTTGATGAAGGAGCGTCCGGTTTGCTGTCTACGTTTTCTTGGAGGGTGACAACCTGATCGGTTTTCTTTTCATTATTCTCTGTCTTTAAAACCTCATTGGTCGGTGATGAAACGAGTTGACGTTCCAAACGATAGAGCCAGCGTGGAACCTCCAAAACACCTAAGTTGATGTTCTGTGGTTTGGAATCGTCAGACTGTTCGAGGGTTTCGAAGAGATCTTGCCGTGTCTGTTGACTCAATTCTGGGAGAACGGGACATTGCTCTGGTGGGACTTCGCGGATGACACCACGTCTTCGGCCATTCGGACCTTCGTGGAAGAAGCTGCCGATCCGGTATACGAAACGGACATCACGACTGAGCGAGTTGCCGCAAATGATCCAGCCATACTTGCCTCGTAATCCCAGGTTGATGGCAGAGACACGGGCACAGCGTGCATCAACATCTTGACCAACGAGTTCCGCATTCTCATGTTGCTTCCCTGCCTCGATCAGCATGATACCAGTGCCGCAACATGGGTCGGAAATGGAGGTCGGCTCTTGTTCCGCGTTTGTGTCGGGGCCAAGACTCAAAGTGGACATCAACTCCGCAATAGGTTGTGGCGTCATGAAAAACGCGTTCTCGCCATGGCTGATCGAAGTCTGAAATAAATCTCCCAGGACATCATGATCGGTTTCGCTGATGGCGTTGACTGTCTGAGCAAAGAATTTCGCAAACAAGTCGACACTTCGTTTCCCCGGCTCCCCTTTAATGTGATCCTTGATCGCATCGAGATATTCCGGCTCCATCGTCTCCGCAGCCAGACACGCGACAGATGCTCGAATTACGTCTTCGAATGCTTGGCCTCGGCTGACGCCAGAACGTTGAGAGATTTCTTCAAGTGTTTTAAAGAGAGGGTTCGTTTCAGGATATTGAAAGGATTCTTTTGCCAAGCGGGTGAGGGGAAGAAATCAGGAGAGTGCGTCGAGTTTTACTTCGCTTTGTGAAGTCGGTTCTTTTCTTTGAGGAGAGCTTTCACCAGCAGCTGGAATCTGCGAAGAACGCGGAGTTCATCATTGCAAACGATCCAGTTGACAAGCCAGAACCTCTGGTGTTTCGTACGGGTTCGGCATCGACAAAGGCCAGAATGCCACGACTTCAACGAACCGTCAAGAAAAAGACCCTGCCGTTCGCAGGACGAACGGCAGGGTGCATTGAAGCATCGTTGTGAAAATCGTCGTCTATTTCCCTTTCGCCTTGGTTTCCGAGCTCTTCTTTTGCTCGGATTTTGTCTGTGAGTTCGTTCCATGTGATTTTCCGCCGCCGTTGGTCATTGGTCGCTCCTGGTTGAAGTGTTGTAGACTATCGTCTGTATAGAGATAGTCTGTAGAGTAATCGTCTGCAAGTGAAGATATTGAGGTTCATGAATGGAATTGAAAAAAAATTTGGAAGAACGATTCGCAGTTTCCGCGAGAAAGCCGGACTCTCCCAAGAAGCTTTCGCAATCAAAGCCGGAATTCATCGCACTTATGTGAGTTCCATAGAACTTGGAAAAGTTCAGGTCAGTATTCAAATCGCCGATCAATTGGCGACGGCACTTGAAATCCCATTGAGCAAAATCTGGAAGCAGATTGAAAAGAATTGAGTGACTACTGAGCTAACAGTGACTCAACTCGCTGGTAATATTTTCTTATCGTATCCCTCGAAGCAAAAAAGAAGAGTGCTTCGATAACGATCAAAAGAAACATCTCACTCCAGCGAAATCCCAGTGCTGACCAGCGTAGGATGAAAGCAAGTGGCAACGCAATGAGCATGTTGGCGTACCATTGATAGTACCGATAATGTATTTCAATGAGTGCCTCGAACGCACTCACCTTCTCGCCCAACTTTGAAAAATCCCAGCGAGGCTTACAGATTCCAGTTCGATGATGAATCGTATCAACGACCGCCCAGCGGATCGTACTGACAGTTAAACCGGCAGCGACCGATGCCAGTGTGACGTACAAAAATCCTCCCACAGTCGGAGCTTCGGAAGCTGTCGTTCCCAGCCATGCCTGCATCTCCGGTGAAACATGGCTGATCCCCCAGACCATCGTAAATCCCGGTAACAAGTAAGCAATCAAGAGGCCGAAGTTTTTCGAAGTCACTTCACGCATTGAAGTCAAAACTAGCGCAGACTTTTCAATGATGCAACCAATTCCAGCAGTTCATTGTTTTACTTCTTGTGGGCGGCAGAAGACTCAGCAGTTGTTATTTCTGGACTTCATCAGGACTGATCCAGTCCTCCTCTGCCGCTTTGATCGTGAGAACGTTTACAGTCTCGTTTACAACCGTGAAGAGAATGCGATAGCCGGGTCGTGAGCCAAGTTCAAAGTAAGCCTCCCGAAGTTCGTACTCGAAGTCTAGATTCTCGCGAGCGAGCGAGTGAGTGCGATTCTGGAAAGCTGTCGAGCGAATAGATTTTCGAGAAGATGGCTTGCTGCCATTCAGCCGCCTTTGATCGTGAATGATGTGCTGCCCACCATTCCGTATTTCGAATGACGTCATCAACCGCACGTTCTGAGACCAGAACTTGATACTTCATGAGTCGCTGCGAGTTGGCAATCCACACTCGGTTCGAACACGATCATCCGCTTCTTGAGCCGTGACCATGCGACCAGCTTCCATGTCCGCAATTCCAGCGGCAAGAGAAGTGTGCACGTCTTTTTCGTAAAGAGCATTCCGCATCTGACGCAGGACGTCGGCATCCATAATGATAAAGACTTTCTCCGTACCATCCCCCTGACATTCGACACCATCTGGGTGGCGGGCAGCTTCTTCAGTTTGTTCGCGGGTAAGCTTGATCATGTCGGTATGCTATCACATTTCTCCAGAGGAACGCCATTAGATTCTACCATCAAGATCATATTGGCACGTTCAGACTGGTCGTTGACCAAACCGTTGACGTGACACTTTTCGAATCACGTTCGCTCTGCTTGGTGAATACCGGAGTGGTGGCAGCGTTGTCATGGAGAATGTGTGCGGGGCACCGTTGATGAGCATTCGGAGATAGGCGTGGTACTTCGGGATTCGCATCAGGTCTTCTGGAGTGAGACCGTTTCCGAGGAGTTCCGCGAGGATTTCGGCATCGCGGGGACCGACGGTCATACAGAGCGTCGAACCGCAGTTGCCGAGGACACCAGCGAGCGTGGCTGGATCGAGTTGTTCGAGCATTTGTGTGGAGAGAACGTACGATGTTCGGTACTTTCGAGATTCCGCCAGAGCGTCCGCCATGGTCGAGTTCCCTTCGGAAAGGTAGGAATGAAACTCATCGATGACGACAACGCAATCGGTCCGTTCTGATTCTGGGATATCAGCACGGCTCATCGCAGCGATTTGCAGGCTCGACAACAACAGTGACCCGAGCAATGTCGACGCATCGTGACCGACAGTTCCTTTCGACAAGTTGCAGATCAGAATTTTTGAGTTGTCCATGACCTGCCGTAGCTGAATCCCCTTCCGATTAGAATTCAGGATCTGTTGCAACTGTTCGTTCGTCGTGAACGCTCCGAGTTTGTTTTGTAGGCTGGCAATGTATTGCGTGCGATCCCGTTCGTTCCAGCGATTGAATTCGGTCAACCAGAACTCACGAACGGCTTTGTTTCTGACTTGGGCGATCACTGATTTACGAAAACTCGCATCGATGAGCAAGCGTTGGACTCCCAGTAGCGATGCTTCCGGTGTCCCGATCAGCGATAGCAAGCAGTTCCGGAAGATATGCAGCAACCTCGGCGCGGAACCGGCATCGAATCCGAAGACGTTTTTGAACGAGGTCAACACGCCATCGGCGAT
>JAJDEL010000893.1 GCA_029259835.1 Planctomicrobium sp.
TTCGCGATATCCTCATCCGTGACTTCTTTGTCGGTCTTGATCCGCACATCCCCCCGCATCTGACGTCGCCATTCTTTGACAGCTCGGCTCATTTCCGCATCGACCCATTCTTGCAGTTGTGGGAGTTCGTCTTTGCCGGTCGGCATCACGAACAGAAACGGTTGCATCAAAGCGTCGTCAATCGGTCCTTGAAGATTGTGTCTCTTCGAATCCTTTTGCTTCGATGGGGCTGGACCATCTTTCCAGTCTGTTCCATCGAAATGAAAATGTGCGTGGAAAGAAAGATCCGATTTTGTCTTATACTGCATCTTTTTGGCATTTGCGCCGTTTTGTGGTACGAGGTGATTTGAGACAGCCGTCACATCTTTGCCATCAATTCCGACTTGGACAACCTCTTGTAGCCCAAATGGAGAGTCGCCTGCCGGGAAGTCAACTGAAAACTCACGCACTCCATCGGTCTGAATTTGAAGTAGATACCCATCGAAAATTTCAGCATCAATCTCACTCCGTTCCCAATGTTCCTGGAGTCCATGCACGGTGAGCCACTTCATCTGATTGTATTTGAGAGTGAACGTTGTCAGGCGTACGGACCTTGGATATCGATTCCGCCCGTGAGATGCGAGAGCGTCAAACTTGTGACGGATGATATTGTTCGCCTCTTTGTGAATGCTGTGTGCTGTCTTTGGCCCGATGACGTGCATTAAATCGATGTCGTAATTCTTCAGCGCCGACTCCATGATATCGGCGGCCTGCTTTTGCTTGTCGATTTCTCCGCTGTACGCAACAGTCGGTAAGTGCCGCAGATTCTCTGCCCAAAGGTTGCAGTCGTACATCCGCCACAACTTCTCTTCGTACCATGGCGGATTGAGCGTTTCTCCTTGAAAGAACTTCAAGAACTCCGGTGTCTCAGAAAAACCAGCTCCTGGGTTCGCGGCGAACCAGAGATCGGGATTGTGAACCGCAAACTGCCAACATGCGGCTCCTCCCATTGAGAACCCACGAACGGAAATCCGGTCGTCATCGATGTTGTAATTCTGTTTGACGTCTTCTAACGCTTCAAACGTATCGACTTCGCCGGCGAACTTAAATGCGTTGGAATAGCGACCATACGGGTGCAGAATGATTCCCGTCGTCGGAGGATAGGGACCATTTCTTTTGTTGCGCTGTGCTAGGAACTGAAGTTCCATTGACCGCTCACCTCGACCATGAAACCAGATGTCGCAGCGGACCGGTGTTGGATGGTCAAAGTTGTAGTCAGCGGCGATTTCGAGTCCATACGGCTGCACAGTACCATCGAGTTGAGAGCGATATCCACGAACGACTAATCCATGCTGAGTCGTCCAGGGGGCATTGCCTTGCTTGAGTTGAGCGGCACGTTCCTCCGCCATATCGAGAAGTTCGTGGGCTGCTTTGATATCCCGTTCATGAAACATCTCCTGATGATGGAGTGCCTGAGCGACGGCTCGATGCAGGACTTCCACGTCCGGAAGGAGATGAAACGTTGCCTTGTATTTCGGCATTCGCAACTGAGCAATCATAGTTGCGAGATCATCCAGTCGTGATTGCAGTTTGGTTTTCTGTTCTTCACTCAACTCAATTCCAACCGGCGGGACGGCGCGAACCTTGTCGACCGAGTTGTCCTGTGGTCCATCGGCAATGGAAATCTGTGCAGTGGCTATGATGAACACAAACAATGTGCAGGAGAGTTTCGACATATGAGCATGTGACTTTCGGACGGTTGGTGAATCAATCATGTTTGATGTGTGGTAAAGATGGCGCGTCAAGTCATTGCGGTCAAGCGGAACGGTTCGTTCTGGCGGTTGTCGTCTGCAATTGAGAGGTCTATCCTTACATATAGGAATCAAACAAACACGTCGCCTTTGGCTGGCGCCATTGAATGAAAATGAGTTAGAAATGCCTGAAGAAAACAATCCTGAAGAAAAACCGCAAATCGAAATCACTGGAGATGACGATTGGAAGGATCGCGTTAAAGCCGAAGATGCGAAACTCGACGCGGAGTCATCCCCAGAAAACGAGTCCTCTCCATCCGATGAAGAGCAACTTGAATTGGACATGGAGCAGATCCCCCCGGCGACTTTTCCGATGCTCGTGCAGATGTTCTCAACTCAGGCAATGGTTTCACTCGGCGTGATCCCGTCTCCAGATGGAAATGCACAGCAGCAACTTCCACTTGCAAAACATTTCATTGACTTGCTCGGAGTCCTCGAAGAAAAATGCAAAGGCAACATGGATGCAGACGAAGAGAAGCTATTAGAGCAATCGTTGTATGAACTGCGAAACGCATACGTACAACTTTCAGGTGCCGCTTCGCAATCGTGAATCACTTTAAAAGTGACGCGTTCAATCACCAGCGATTTTTCAAAACGCTCACTCCTGCCGGAGCGGACGTTCTGTTTCAACGAGAATCATATTGACGGACTCAGCCCCTCAGCATTGGACGACTTTGGTCGGACCATCGAACTGGTTTCAATTGCATCATCCCCCGCAGTGGAAATCAGAGGAACGGCAAGGAACGTTAGCAATACGACCGACCGATTCTGACGCATTGATAGCAATTAATACCGTTTGGATTGATGAAGACAAACCAGGCGCTCTGCCGGGTTTGCAGGACATCGTCGATCAATTTCCCGAAACGCGAAATGTCACGACAGAGTCTGCCGATTTGTTGGGCGCGGAGGAGTCTGTTCAGGGTGAGGCAGTTCTCATTGCATCTCGAAAATGGTGGGAGAAATTGCTGACTTCCAGTGATTGGAGAAGTTGGACGATCTGGTCCTTTCGCCGAGACAAGCTGCTGCTGGTCATCACGCTTTTACATGAAGGAGATCGCGACCCTGAACTGGAATCGATTGTCCGAATGATGTTGGCGTCAATGGAAATTTCAGACGACCCTGCCGATCCGCCTGAAGTGTTTGCTCAACGAGCACTGGAATTGGCGAGGTCGAAGTTCCCACTGCTGAAGACCAATTTGACAGAAAAGTTTCAAATTCAAATTGAAACATCACGATTGAACCTTGGCAATTTCTACCGGGCTTATGTTCAAAATCCAGACAACTTCGAGAAAGCTCTCTTACCTGCTTTTACGACAGCAGTCCAAGTGCAAGGATGGGGTGAGAACGAAACATCTCCACCGCTCGAAATCGTTCGAGATCGTCTTATGCCGATGCTCTATCCAGAAGACTTGTGGCAGAAGAACATTCCGAACATCGTTGGCACTCCCTGGGTCGCAGGGCTCGTTGTGCTATACGTTGTCGACGAGGCGAACGCCTACTGGTACGTCCGGGAGGAACTTCTTGTCAAATGGGAAATGACTTCGGACGAGTTGCATCAAATCGCGATCGAAAACATGCAGGATTATTTTGAAAAAGAGCCGATGGAAATGGCTGTCGCGACGACCGATGAAGGGACTCCATCAATGATGATGCCGAGTAAACCAGATACGTACAACACGGTCAGGCTGCTCAGTCATAATTTCCGAGACCGCATGCGAGGTGTGGTGCAAGGTGACCTGATCGTCGGCGCTCCTGGTCGTGATTACTTTGTCGCGATTTCAATGAAAGCCGCGGAAATGCTTCCGGAAGTAAAAAGTCAGGTCCGTAACGATTTTCAAAACAGCGA
>JAJDEL010000894.1 GCA_029259835.1 Planctomicrobium sp.
GACGCAGAATCCGATTGAGCAGGAAGGAACGTATCCGCTTCCGGAAGCACAGCGCGACCGCTTTCTATTCAACGTCGTCGTCGACTACCCCGACCGTGACCAGGAAGCTGAAATCATTGACCGTACGACTTCGACAATTTCAGCAGAGGTACAGCCTGTTGTTTCGGGTGAGGAAATCATCGAATGTCAGGGAACAGTTCGACTCGTTCCGCTGCCGGAACACGTCAAGCAATTCGTACTTGATCTAGTTCGTTCCGCCAGACCTAACGAAGAAACGGTGGCCCCATGGGTGAAGGAACTCATCGATTGGGGGCCCGGCCCTAGAGCATCGCAACAGCTTGTTCTGGCTGCGAAAGCTCGTGCGTTACTACAAGGCCGACATCACGTCACGCGCGACGATGTTGAAGCACTCGCCTTACCAGTTTTACGTCACCGTATCGTGCCAACTTTTAATGCCGAAGCAGAAGGTGTCAGCGTCGACGACCTGATTCGCAGACTGCTGAAAGAAACTCCTGCGCCAGCGAAGCAATTGTTGTAAAGATTCCCACCTTAGACGTAGGCTGGGACTCTCCCCAGCATTCGGCGATTCCCCTTTGATTTTCCTGCCATTTTGATCTTCCCATGCCCCATGTCTCTGACGTTTTATCGGCTCACGACATTCGCAAGGTGTCGAACATTCAAGTCCTGGCGAAACAGGTCGTGGAAGGGTTCTGCTCAGGTTTACATCGGTCGCCCCACAAAGGCTTTAGTGTCGAGTTCAAAGAACACCGTTCGTATGTCCCGGGTGATGACATCCGGACCATCGACTGGAAACTGTTTGGTAAAACAGATCGACTCTACATTCGCGAATACGAAGAAGAGACGAACCTGCGCTGCACAATTTTGCTCGACTCCAGCGGATCAATGGCCTATAGCGGATCGCGCAGCAATGGAGTGACGAAACACCAGTATGCTGTGCAAACAGCGGCTTGTCTGTCGTATCTCATGCTGCAGCAGCAAGACAGCGTCGGCATGGTGACCTTCGACAAGAAGGTCCGGCGCTACATCCCACCACGCGCACGACCACGGCACTTGCAGGCAATTATTAATGAGTTAAACAAACAGAAACCGAAGCATGAAACGGAATTAGGCGACGTCTTTCATGAAATGGTTACCAAAATTCATCGGCGTGGATTGTTGATTATCATCTCGGATTTATTCGGGGATGTTGACCAGTTGATGAAGTCTCTGGCGCAATTTCGCCATGCAAACCACGAAATCATGATCTTTCAAATCTGGGATCCGGATGAACTGAATTTCCCGTTTCGACAGTGGACTCAATTTTCTTCTCTGGAATCGGCAAGCCATCGGCATCTTGTCGACCCGGCGCAAGTGAGACGGTCTTATATCGAAAAGCTCGATCAGTTTCGTGAACAACTTGCGAAGGGTTGCAGTCGTCACCGAATTAGTCTGGTCCCTATGACGACCGACCAACCCTACGCCGATTCACTGGCTGCCTTTCTGGCCTTGAGGAGAAAGTCGAAGTGACATTCCTCAATCGAGCATTGGTGTTCGGCGCAGCGGCGTTGTTGATTCCGCTAGTCATCCACATTCTCAATCGCAGCAGATTTCGCACTGTTGAATGGGGTGCGATGCACTTGCTGGATTCAGTGATCAAAGTCAATCACAAACGATTCCGGATTGACCAACTCATTCTCTTATTGATTCGATGTGCGATTCCGGTACTGCTGGCGTTGTGCTTGGCTCGACCTGTGTTAACTGGATCGAGGTTACTGGAAGGTGACGCGCCTGTCTCACTGGTGATTCTTTTGGACACCAGCTATTCGATGGATGCTGTCGATCCGGCCGGGACTCGATTTGAAAGTGCAGTGGACGCTGCCTGTGAGATTATCTCCGCGACCGGTCGCGGCTCTGAGATTGCAGTGATTCTAACTGGAGGTCGACCAACTCCGTTGTTTGATCAACCGGTATTTGATTCAGAAGCGGTCATCCGTAGACTGAAATTGCAGCAAGCAGGATATGGAGCCAGTGACATTCAAGCATCACTGGATGAAGCAATCGCGACGCTCTCTGGGATGTCGAACGCCCGTCGAGAGTTGATCGTTATTAGTGATTTTCAACCTGCCGACTGGGATCCGGTCGGTTCAAATTCTGCGGAATCAATTCGACAGCAAGTCGCAGCAATGCCTGTTAAACCGGAGTTGACGCTGTTGCAGATTGGCACGCAAGTCATCGGGAATATTTCCGTTGACTCACTAGAATTTCCTCGACGGACATTAGGGGTCGGTCAACAGTTGGCAGTTCGCGCGAACGTTCGAAATCATGGTGATACGGAGGTCGATAATGTTCGAGTGACGATGAAAACCGATGGCTTCGAGTCTGCCATTTCGCAGATATCTCTCGCGCCCAATGGGACAACGCAAACGCTTTTTCCGTGTACGTTTGAAGCGCCTGGCTCTCACGTGATGGAAGTCGAAGTGATTGCCGACGACCCGTTAGTCACGGACAATCGCTTTGCCGCTGCGGTCACGATTTGGGAGAGCATTCCAGTTTTGCTGGTCGACGGAGATCCGAGCTCGCAGCCACTTCAAAGCGAAACCGATTATCTTTCCGTGGCACTCACGCCTTACACATTCGGGCGAGTCCGACTCGCTGATCTCATTGAAACACAAACCGTACAGGCGAAAGAGATCAAGGAAGAGTTACTCAAGACGACACGCGTGGTCGTTCTCGCGAATGTTTCTAAACTCACTGATGCTCAGTTGAAATTGTTGACTGCATACGTTCAGGACGGTGGAGCATTGCTGGTCTGTGCTGGAAACAAAGTTGATTTGAATTGGTATCGTGAGAAGATGTTCGTCAACGGAAGTGGACTGCTTCCATTACCATTTGGGACTCCTTCCGGGAAGATCGAAGAGACTGGCAAGAGTGCTCGCATTGTCTCACAACACTTTGATTACCCAGCACTCGAGTTCTTTAATGATGCTGCGAACGGCGATTTATCGACAGCAGAAATTCGCCGCTGGTATCAATTGTCAGAGCCAGTGTTGTCAGATCCAGTGTCCGAAGTAGATGACATACATTCAGACGTCACTGTCATCGCTCGGCTCGATACGGGAGATCCGTTGTTGGTGGAACGTCGTTTCGGAGAAGGAACTGTTTTGCAGCTGGCTACCTCGTGCGATGCAGACTGGTCGGACTTGCCGCTACGACCGTTTTATGTCCCGTTGATGCAGCAATTGGTGACGACGATGGCATCCCGGATTTCACCACCACAAAACATCAACACCGGCGATCCGGCTGTCGCACTGCTTTCGACTGAAGGCACGACCTCGACATCTTTTTCCATGCTCACGCCCACGGGGACTCGCATCGCGATGCAGTCAGTCCCACAAGGAAAATTGCAACTTGCTCGCTTCGACGGAACTCAACGTCCAGGTATCTACGCCATGTCGACACCCTCCACCGAGACGATTCATTTCGTGGCTGAAACATCTCGCAATGAATCTGATTTGAATAGACTCGAAACACCCGCTCTCCTTTTGTTGGGAGAAAAAATGGGAGCGACACTTGTTGAATCTCCAGCGAAGTATCTCGAACAAGATCGACTGCGCCGTCATGGTCGCGAAATCTGGAAGTATGTGTTGGCGGCGTTACTGATGTTCATGTTTCTGGAACTCGTGTTGCAACAACGTTTCGCGAGGGTTCAGATATGACGAGCCTTCGATTTGTTGGTGACTTGCCAGTTTGGTGGGGGATGTTGCTCTCGCTGATCGTCGGAGGAATGTCCTGGCGATACTACAGCCGAGAGTCTTTCGATCTCCCGCGACACCTGAAGTGGTTCCTGCCGCTGCTTCGCTCACTTGCTTTTTTCCTAGGCATCATGATCCTCACCGGTCCGGTTTTGCATCACCGCAAAACGATTGGTGAACTCGGTCGAGTCAAAGTCTATCTCGATGCATCAAACAGCATGACAATGCGCGACCGGCACATGTCGCTTGGTCGAAAACTCTTGATCGCAGAACAGCTCGGCTGGTTGAATCCCGGCAGCGTCGACGCGACTCTTTTGAATCTCGCCGATGAACTTGCCGATGCAAGACGCCAGTTTGTTAAGCAGTTGACTCCCCAAGAACAACAATACGATTCCAATCCGTCCGATGTTCAAAAACCAGTCGTTACCGAAACGGCTTACAAAGCAGCCATCAAGCAATTTCAAGTTCAACTGAAATCCTTGCAGCCTCTGTTGCCGGAGACCGTCAAAAAGAAATTTGTGACCGAACTGCTGGACCACCTCGAAACATTCGCTGTCAACGATGCGAAGAAAGAAACATCGGAAACGCAGCTGAGGGCTTTGGCGACTGTTTGCGAATCCGTTGAAACTTCAGTTCGTGCAGCGTTTGAAGAGTCTTTAAAGATAAGGATCGATTCCAACGATTCCTCTTTTCAGACAGCGCTCGCGATGTTCAACGAAACTCCACGTTGGCGGCGTGCGGAACTGGGACTTTCGGCGTCAACACAAGATGTTCTCACTAATCTGCAGGAGCGACATGATGTCGAAGTTCTGTCCCTGCATGGAGAAAGTGCGGTCTTGAATGACGTTTCATTTCAAGAATCAGATCAGAACGCAACATCAAAGGTACCAGGTTTCGCAAACATCACTGATCTCAGTACAGGCATTGTTTCGAGTCAGTCGGTCGCAACGGCATCCAATGATATGGAAAACACGGCCCAAAAACAGCGGACCGCAATCGTGCTGATCGCGGATGGTCAGCACAACTCCGGTCCATCTCCATTGCAAACCGCCCGTGTTCTCGGACGTCAGGGGCATTTCTTCTACTGCGTCTCTATCGGGGCCACACAGCCGGCGACCGATCTTGCGGTCATCGGCCTTGAGCATCCGGATCTGGTCTTCCGGAAAGATCGGGTTCGTGGCGTCATGGTCGTTTCGGATTCGATGCCTGCCGGAAAACCGTTTGT
>JAJDEL010000895.1 GCA_029259835.1 Planctomicrobium sp.
ATTCCGGCTCCCGATTTGTACACGAGTCCGCAAACAATGGCCTGGATCTATGACACTTATGAAATGATGCACCCAGGTCAAAACAATTTGCCTGTCGTCACCGGCAAGCCGGTGGAACTTGGTGGATCACTCGGACGAAACGAAGCAACCGGACGAGGTGTTTTGTATGCAACAGAACGATTACTGGCACGTGGTGTCGTTGCCGGTCTGGACACCGTGGAGGGAGCGCATGTCGCCATCCAAGGATTTGGAAACGCTGGCTCGGTGGCTGCCCGATTGTTTCGTGAGGCTGGAGCAGTAATCATTGCCGTAAGTGATTCGCAAGGCGCGATCTGTAGTGAATCTGGGATCGATGTCGAATCCGCTATTGCTTTCAAAGCTGAACATGGCACCGTCGTAGGACTTCCAGATACTCAGACAATCGTAAATGATGAATTACTCTCACTAGAGTGCGACATCCTCATCCCAGCGGCAATGGAAAATCAAATATGCCGCCACAATGCCGAACAAGTCCGAGCCCGGCTCATTTGTGAAGCGGCCAATGGTCCTACAACCCCTGATGCTGATGAACTGCTATACAGGAGAGGAATTCCAGTTTTGCCTGACATTCTTGCCAACGCAGGTGGTGTAACCGTCAGCTACTTCGAGTGGGTGCAAAATATCGAAAATGAGCAGTGGGACTTAGAAACAGTCAACGCCAAACTGCGTCGCAAAATGCGGCAAGCCGTTGATGATGTCGTCGACAAGTGGTACGGCCTGCAAAACCTTGCAGGTTCACCCGCAACTTTTAGTGCAGGGCCTACAGAAGCCGAAGATTCTGAATTAGCATCGAATCCAGTTGATTTGCGAACTGCCGCGCTGGTTGTCGCCATCGAACGTGTTGCTCATGTTGCCTTGGAACGGGGAATATGGCCATAGAAAACATTTTGAAATCACTTCCCTAATTTACAGCTCCTGCCAAGCTGATTTTCTCATCTTTTCAACAATTGGTATTTGACAGGCTTTTTGAACTGTTCAGAGACAAGTCTTACTCCCAAGTTTGACATGGGCGAATTTTTCAAGTGTGGTTTTGGGCTATCCCCAGTGAGAGCATGCCAATAGATTATTGTCAGGAGATCGTGGGGTTTCAGAACCACTTTTGCTGATCTCGTCACGGTGTTTTAGTCATGGATGATGTTAATGAAAGTTACTTCACGTCACTACGGTTCTCGGCAACTCAAGGGGTTGACTGTTCTCGAATTGCTGGTAACGATCACTATTATTGGCGTGCTTGTGGCGCTCATGCTTCCGGCAATTCACTCAGCCAGAGAATCTGCCCGGGATATGCAGTGTCGAAACAATCTCAAGCAGATCGGCGTGGCGATACACTCTTACCATGAACTTCATCGAGGTCTGCCCATCGGTTGGCGGCGTGACGCAAATCACAGGACGGCGTTTGGTTGGGCAAGCCAGATTTTGCCGTTTTTAGAACAGTCTTCATTGTCCTCAGAAATCGCTTTTCAGGATGCCGCGGATGCCATCACGAATGCAGATGCACGAAACATTGCTCCCACTGTTTTTCGATGTCCTTCCGACTATGCGACTCCGATCTTCACTATCTTTTCTGAGCATCCTGACGAAAGTCATGAGGATTCTGATTCCTCAACTCCATCGAACTTCGTTGCCCGTCCCCTGATTGAAGTTCCGGCCGCAAATTATCTTGGAGTCTATGGCACCACCGACCCTGACGTATCACCGGATGTGCTTGGTAACGGTGTCTTCGTTCAGGATCAATCATTTCGATTTGCCGCTTTGCTGCGTGGTCAAAGCAACACTGTCATCATTGGCGAACGGACAGCAAGGAAGTTGCCTGCGACATGGTTCGGCATTGTCATGACAGGTGAAGACGCCGTCGCGCGCGTGACAGGTTTTTCTGGTGAAGGGCCGAATGTCAAAGGTTCTGATGAGTGCGAATTCGACAGCAGACACAACGGTCACGTGAATTTTCTATACGCCGATGGTCATGTCTCAGCAGTCCATGACAAGATCGATTCGGTAGTCTACCGCACTTTGGCGACTCGAAATCAGCACCCCTGACTTCTCAGCAGTGAAAAGTGAGATTTGATTAAAGCAAACCTGGCGGAATTCGCAAGTAATGAAAGAAGAGATTCGGGTCCATCCAGGTCGATTGGTCGAAGTGTAATAATATCTGATCGTTGCGTCGCGGATGACCAGCGTCGTCGGTGCCGACGACACCAAAGATGAATCGTTCGAAACGCTCGGCACCATAAACTTGTTGATCGTTCTGTTCGTTGAACATTGTGTGAACAACGCCCTCATTCGAAACCGGCAGAGCTTCCAGCTCACCATAATCTGCAAGACGATAGCTGACCACAGCTTGCTGCGTGCTCGGTAATTGCAAGTCCGCGCTACTGTGCAACCCAAGCACTTTGTGTTCACCACTGCCCACAAAGATGACAGGCGGTGCGGGAGCGTTGTAAGGCGTCTCGACAAGGCCGGCAACTTCAAAATCGAATCGGAAAGGAATCTCCTTGGAAACGCTGTACTCCTTCCCATCAACG
>JAJDEL010000896.1 GCA_029259835.1 Planctomicrobium sp.
GGGCTTTCTGACGGTGATGACCTGTGCAGTCATTTGGCTTTCTCTGGTCATCTCTCGTCGTCAATCAAATGTTCTGAAAACGGTTCTGCTGTCCGTCAGGTTAATCGTTTTGTTGCTGATGGTCTTATTGTTCGTTCAGGTGCGATTGAAGACAGTCGTCTACGCTCGCCCCAAGTTGGCGATTCTACTCGATACCTCCAGCAGTATGTCGCTCTCAGATCGATACGACTCAGCGGATCGAAAATTGTTACGTCGAATCGGTTTTACGAACTCTTCGTTGAGCCGTTTAGAGTTAATGCAAGAACTCTTTTCAGCCAAGAGTTCAGACGGAATTCCAAAGGCGGCAAGAGACTTCGACATCGATCTCTATACATTCGATTCCAGTTTACACACTGGAACAGGGCTTTCTTCGGAACCAGAGGACTTCAACTCATCATTGGAATCGTCGGTCCTCGACACGGTCTCAGACCTGAATGCAATTGGAACCGAAACAAATATCAAACGAGCGTTGGAAGAGTTGTCCAAAGCCGACCATGGACGCCCGCATGTTGCTGTGATCTTGGTCTCAGATGGTAACCCGACAGTTCATTCTCAATCGGCGTTATCAGGTGTCGAGAAAACTTTGAAGAGGATGCGCATCCCGGTCTTCTCTGTTGGTATCGGAAGCCGACGAAACTCGCGTGATCTCGCCCTGGAGGAAGTCAGTTTTGAAGCAGTCGGCTTTGCCGGCGAAAATCATCCGCTCTCAGTCACGACGAGCACGAACGAAAACATTCAGGAGCAGGTCGCTCTGATTGTCCGAAATCTCACAACAAAACAGGAAGTGACCACCATTGTCGTCGAGGGACTTGAAAAGCAACGGTCGTCAAAAACAGCAATCGTTCTTCCCGATCTAGCTTCAGGTAGAAACGATTTCGAAATCGAGGCCGTCTCTCTCGCTGGAGAAACGAATCTGCAAAACAACGTGCGCAGAATTCGCGTGTGGGGGCGGGACGCCGACTTGAATGTCCTGCTGGTTGATCGTACTCCTCGCTGGGAGTACCGGCATCTGAAGTCAACTCTCGAACGGGATCCGCATATTTCCGTTCGCACTTTTCTCACGGAAAGCGATCATGCACACGCGTTGGAAGACCGAACGGCTCTGAGTCGATTGCCGAAATCTCTCGCTGAGTATGACACATTGATTTTAGGTGATCTGGACTTCAAAACTCTTGATGTCGAATTTATTGATGAACTGAAAATCTTTGTTCAGGACAATGGCGGAGGCCTGCTGCTCCTTTCCGGTGATGTTTCCTCGGGAACTCTTGATCTCACGACTGCACTTGCTGACCTTCATCCGGCAATCGCAGACACGGTCTCTGGAGAGAGCCGTATTCCAGTGAAAGTTGCGCTCTCGGCTGAGGGGCGTGCTCAGGATGTCTTACCCATAGGGGTGGAGAAGTCGGAGTTCGAGAAACTGCCGGAGGTTTACCCGATTGCGAAGGATTTTTCGACGAAGACGGCGTCTCTTGTTTTATTACAGACGAATCAGAGAGAGCAAACTCTGCCAATGATTCTATCGATGAGATATGGAGCAGGTCTTGTTGTCCAGCACTTGTTTGATGACACCTGGAGGTGGCGAGCCGTCAACGAAGGGGAATTTTATCGTAAGCTGTGGTCTCAAACGATTCGGAATTTATGTCGCAGGCGGCTGCTCGATCAATTGCCTGCGTTTGATTTACTCGCTGATCGAGACGAATATCAATCGCATGAGTCTATCCAAATTCGACTCATCGACCGGCAAGATTGGTTTCAGGACCGTGACTCTGTCGCTGTGGAGATCAGTAAAGCAGCAGAGTCTGAGGGCAGTGTCAACTTGAACCGGTCAGAGACGGCTGAAAACAGTTTTACAAAAACGCTCGAGAAGCTGACACCGGGGGAATACACTCTCAGTTTGTCGACAGGAAACGTAGAAAGTCCTCTTGCGAGGACTCAATTGAGTGTTGTTGAATCTCACCCAGAAGAAAAATACCTCCCTATGAATGAAGACCTCCTTCGGAGTTTGTCTCAAGCGACTCAGGGAAAATTCTTCTACCCGTGGGAAACAGGGCTTCTTCTCAAGCAACTTCCAAATCGCAAGCTGACGAATTATTCAGAGACGAAAGTCATCCCACTCTGGAATCGATGGGAATTCGTGCTACTTATTTCGGCTCTGCTTGCAGTAGAATGGATCGCACGGCGACGATCCGGGATTGAGTAAAGTGTGATCCTTAGTCGCAACAATACTCTGCAAACTGAGATCATGGTCACTCTTCGAGAAGAATTGAATACGTTCAGGAGAAAGCTCACGTGGCGTCTCAGGCTGCGCGCTGTTCTTCAAGCCGTTTCAATTATTGTTGTGACAGCGTTCGCATTAGGATGGGCGGACTTTCAGTTCCGCCCTGAACTTTCTTTAGTTCGATACATTCTTTCCATTTTCTTCTGGGGAGTTTTACTATCAACATTTTTGTTTCGGTTGGTTCCAGTCTGGTTCAAGAAAATCAATCCGGTTGATGTTGCTTTTTCAATAGAACAATGCAGTGGTAGAGATCCAGGAGAAATCGCTGCGGTCGTTGCTCTTGACCAGATGTCAGTGAGTACTGGCGAACAATCAGAATGGCAGCGGGTTCTCACCCAAAGAGTTTTCGAAGCAACGCCACAGCAGACTCCTCAGATTCGATCGAGAGGACTTGTCGTCCACATCGTCCTTTTAGCACTGATACTTAGTATCAGTTTCGGTTTTGCGTCATCGACGTCTGTCATTGCGATGACCCGCATTGCATGGCCGCAAAGTGAGCAACGATGGCCTCGGCTTACAAAACTTGTGATCTTCAACCAAAATCAGATCTCGGTTTCACCCGGCTCGATCGTCTCCCTTGTCGGAGATGAAAGTACCGAGTTTCAAGTGGTCGATGAATTGGGCGCACCTCCAGAAGACATCACCCTCGAAATCCGCCGCCCGTCGCAACCGCTCAAGCGAATTCGCTTGCGTCGAAGTCATCACGAAAAGATATCTCGCGATTTGCCTCCGCTTGATGTGTTCGATTTTCGTCTCATCCCAAACTCCAGAGAAACAACTCAATTTCGAGTCGTCGGTGGTGACGACCGATCTATGGCCTGGATCACTCTGCGTCGAGAAATGAAACCGGTGGTTCAGGGAATTTCCTGCTTCATGACCCCTCCAGAGTATCTTGGCAGTGAGTCGAGTCAATTGGAAAATTGGGCCGGATTGATGACTGCACCGGTCGGGGCGAAATTAACGTTCGATGTCGTGATGAATCGTCCCGTCGTTGAATTCGAAGTTCGTTCAGCGGATGAAAAAAAATCTTCTCAGATTTCTCTTAAAGGGACGCAGTTTTCCTTCGAAATCGAAGTCACTGCCAGCGACGAAAAAGAATTGACCTTTGATATTTTCGTGCGGATCGAGCAAGCCGTCGCTACTGAAAGTTCAATGGAATTT
>JAJDEL010000897.1 GCA_029259835.1 Planctomicrobium sp.
GCGAACCATCTCGACGATATCGCGTAATGAATCTTCGTAGCCGATATCGATCAGCGCCCATTCGTTTTGATCAAACACCAGATAGACACAACATCCGAGTTGGCGCCTGGCCTGATAGTTCATCTCAATCACATTAGGAAATAATTCACGGCGCGATAACATTCTGCCTCAGTTCCCGATTTCATCTCTAAAAAATAAAAAGAGCCACTCTCGATATCATTCGCTAACCGTTTAATACCTGGCGAGGTCTTCGACTTCTTCTGATGGATTCAGATCTGCGACCAGTTCCTGGGCTTGGGTAATCATCATCTTCAAATCGCTACCGACAGCGAGGAACTGCCAACCTTCCTCGACTCGCTGATTCACATCGTCGACTGTTTGTACATGCAGGCCAACTGGCGTTCCAGCTTTTTTTCCAGCCGTGACGATGCGAGCGAGCATCGCCTCGAATTCTTCGACCGTGGGATCGGTTCCATCTGGCGTCCGCATTTGTGCGCGAAGATCATTTGGCCCGACGAAGATCGCATCGACCCCATCCAAAGCGTAGATTTCATCGGCATTGTCGACACCTTCTGGAGATTCTGTTTGCAGGATTACCAAAATCTCATCGTTCGCATATTTGTAGTAGTCTCCGGCGCTGGCGTCGAAGTTCAACGCGTGTGTCGTTCCACCGACAGAACGATTGCCAGCCGGAGGATATTTTGCGGCGGCGATGATCGCTTTCGCTTGCTCAACAGTATTGACCATTGGCGCGATGATGCCGTGCGCTCCAGCGTCGAGGACGCGCTTGATATGGTCGTGCCGCCCTTCCGGGACTCTCGCCAAAGGAACACAGCCTGCATCGGCGATTACTGCGAACAATGTCGCAGCCTGATTCCAATCGATTGGTGAGTGTTCCAGATCAACGGTCAGCCACGGAAAACCGACGCGTGCCAGTAGTCGAGTCGCTGTAATATCACCCAAGCTCAGCCAGGTTCCGACTTGCGGCTGCCCTGCTCTCAGAGCCGCCTTCACAGGATTCTTCTTCATTTCGTTTGCTTTCTAGTGCAGCGTCTATTTTGATAATTTGGGTTGATGAATATTTAAGGGGCGACAACGGAGCCGTTTGCCAACTAGGACCCCCAAACACTAAGTCTGAGAAGGTACTAGGGAGTTCTCATGTTTTTCCTTATTCTGACAACCACACGTCCGTTTGTCACTCATCTGGAGTCTGAAAGAACCGGCAAAACATTCATAAATGTCCTCTGAATTCGTGTTTTTCACAAACCCTACATTGACGAGAGAGGCAGGAGTGCCGTAGCCTTCCTTCATCGAAATTCGATTGAAAGCCACAGAACCGATGCCATCCAATTTTGCAATCCTACTGATTTCTCCTATCGCGATTATTCGCGGTGAGATTATTATTGGTGCGCATACGCGGATCTGAGGCCCTTTGTACAACATCACAAGCCCCTCAGATCAAACGATCTGAGGGGCTTTTTTTATTCATTCCGCCAACTTTCGATAATTTCAAATAGCTTCGGATTCACTATGTACGTTCAACTTTACGACACAACACTCCGCGACGGCAGTCAGGGGGAGGGGATCAACTTCTCCTTACAGGATAAGCTGCTGATCACTCAAAAACTGGATCAGATGGGGTTCGATTATATCGAAGGGGGCTACCCCCTTTCGAATGAAAAGGACTACGAATACTTCCAGCAAGTCCAGGAACTGAAGCTCAAACATGCCAAAGTGTGTGCTTTCGGAATGACCCGCCGTCGTGGTGTGAGTGCCGCGGAAGACACAGGAATGCAGGCACTCATTGCTTCAAACGCACCTGTCTGCACGGTCGTCGGCAAGACCTGGGATTTGCATGTCACGGAAGTCTTACGGGTCGATCTCGAAGAAAACCTCGCCATGATTCGCGATTCTTTGTCGTTTCTGAAATCGGAAGGTCGCGAAGTTCTCTATGACGCTGAGCACTTCTTTGATGGCTATGCCGCGAATCCTGAATACACGTTACAAACGATCCTTGCCGCCCAGGAAGCAGGCGCCGAGATGATCGTCTGTTGCGATACGAACGGTGGCAGTTTGCCGGAGCGAGTCGTCGAAACTCTTCAGGCAATCCAAAAGGAACTTTCGATCCCGGTCGGAATTCATTGTCACAACGATTCTGACGTCGCCACCGCGAATTCACTTGCTGCGGTCGATGCAGGTGCCAAACAGGTGCAAGGGACAATCAATGGCATCGGCGAGCGTTGCGGGAACGCTGATCTCGTCAGCGTTGTAGCGAATCTTTCATTGAAAAAAGAAGGCTACGAAATCTTGACTCGAGGGGAAGGTCTTTCGCACCTCACCGAACTTTCTCGGTACGTCTACGAAATGGCGAACATGAACTTCCGAGCCGGTCAGGCGTTCGTTGGTCGCAGTGCGTTTGCACACAAGGGAGGCATGCACGTCCACGCCGTCAACCGCATCGCACACAGCTACGAACACATCAATCCGGAAACGGTCGGGAACGAACGGCGAATCCTCGTCAGCGAATTGTCCGGACGCTCCAACATTGTCGCCCTCACCACAAAGTTCAAGCTCGATTCTGACAAAGAGTTGATGGGCGCGATCCTGGAGAAAGTTCAGGAACTCGAAAGCATCGGCTATCAGTTCGAAGCTGCGGAGGCGTCGTTTGATTTACTTGTCAAGAAAGTCGCCAAGACCTACGAACCGAAGTTTCAACGTATTCACTACCGAGTCAACGTCGAAACCGCCGGTCAGAGTGAACCGCTCACCGAAGCGACCGTCAAAGTAAAAATCGATGGCGATGGCGAAATCCGCCACGAAGTCGGAGAAGGAGACGGCCCAGTCAACGCCCTCGACACTGCCCTTCGCAAAGCATTGATCCCGTTCTACCCGAACCTCGAAAGCATGAGTCTGGTCGATTACAAAGTCCGCGTGATCAATTCTTCAGAAGGAACCGCCGCGAGCGTTCGCGTCGTCATCGAAAGCAAAGACGACCAAAACGTCTGGAGCACCGTCGGTGTCAGCGAAAACATCATCGAAGCCAGCTACCTCGCCCTCATCGACGCGATTGAATACAAGCTGTTTAAGGATGATGGTGAGATGACGAAGTAGAGATCTTCAGGAAACATTGCTTCACAGATGGACCAGATATATCTTCATTTAATGCAGTGCGTTCGTATCGGACTGCAAATGCAATGCCTAACCTTACAGCTAGGAAGTCATGCAGGAGTTACCCCACTCGTAACTTTGTCAGCAGGCATCGAAACAAAACCACATGGCAAGATCGAAATCAGACATATCAAACAGCGCCATTCGGATCTTTCTCCAAATGGTCGGCCAGTTCTACGACGAGGCTCGCGGTTTTCCCAAATTCGTTCCAAACAAACGCCAAAAAAAGGAACTACTCGAATTTTTTGACCACCAGTGTTGCTATTGCGGGCGTCTGATTTCGGTGGAAACATTGTCTCAAGATCATCTAATCCCGATGAATAAAGACCATCTTGGTCTCCACGCCTGGGGAAATGTTGTTCCCTGTTGCAAGGATTGCAACAACGCAAAGCAACACAGCGGCTGGTTGAAATTCCTCGCAACTCAAGCGAAGGGAAAAACTCTCGACGACCGCGAAAATAAGATTTTGACCTTTGTGGAAAACAGACGATACGATCCGAACCTCCAACTCAGTGATTATGCGGGCAATCTGTACGCAGATGTTGGTGAAGTTGCAATGACATTGATTCAACTCCGCTACAAGCAAGCGGAAGAAGCGATCACTCAATTGCTGGCCAACGATTTGGGCATCCAAAATGATGGCTAGTAAATCGACCGAGTTGCACGACCTTGGGCGGAGCGTTGTGGAAAGATAGGTGATGTTTCCGTCCACTTAGTGAAGTAGGGCATGCTCCTGCATGCCTTCCTGGGCTGTGATCTAATCTTGCACTTTTCTTCGCCTCAACTCGCGTAACTTACCAACAGTCGCTTGCAATGACTTGCAAGAATTTGTGTTTTTACTCCGGAGAAGAGAAGATACGTTAAGCCCGCTTCAGGGGTGGATGTTTGTGATTTCAATAATCGATCCCTGAATCTACAGAGACAGAACCCAATTCTGTCTATCAATAGAGATGTCCTCAGCATCAGGAGTTCGGATTGAAATGAAGTATTGTCTCCTCACATTCTCGCTAGTTGTTGTTGCCGGGTGCGGAACCTCTGATTCGCCTGCGACGACTCAGACTCCGTCAGATGAGCCGTAAACTGATAGGACTACGACGGACAGCGCGCCATCTCCGATGGTAAATGTGTCCCTGCCTGCGAAAACTGCGGAGGACTTGGTAGCCGCTTACAAATCGGCATTTGAAAGTGGAGACAGCGCATCAATTGAAAAGATGGTTTACTGGGGAGACGTGCCTGTCAATGAGCCAGTAATGGCATTAATTTTCAAAACTCGAATCGCGAAGAAGGGGACTGGGAAGGTCTGCACAGTTGAACTTCGCGACCTGGATAACCGATTCGACGGATTAGAGTTTTCGCTCACACCAACGAAAATGATGTGGAGCAAATGCGACTATGATGGCGGCCAAAGCACTTTCACATTGCCGATTGGAGAAGTCGAAGGCAACTTCTACCTTGGCACACCGAAACCAAATTGATGAACACTTTGGCCGCGTGACATCACCATCTAATGGTGGTGAACTTCACCTTGGCCGCTTGATGTTCATGGCACGTATTCGAGAACTCAAGGTAGCAGGATTGTCCGCGTCGCTGGGCGTCTTGGTTGTGGTGATGGCGGCTACTCTGGTTCTGTCATTCGGCTCCTTCCGTTTGGCTGGGATTATTGCGGTCGTGGCGGCGCTATCGGGTGGATTGGAGGCTCGGTTCGCTTTGGCTGCTCGGATATCCGTTCGGATTCATGGCTATCATTGGGACGATGGGTCTGATCGGTGTGGCAATCAACGACTCGATCGTGGTGTTGGCAGCGCTCCGCGAAGACGAGCGAGCTCGCACAGGTGATAGAGACGCAATC
>JAJDEL010000898.1 GCA_029259835.1 Planctomicrobium sp.
CTCGCCGATGCCGCCGCCGCTGGTCAGGTGCGTGCGGCTTCATTGTTTGTGCAGCAGGACGAGCGCACATTTACACGGTCGTTCGGTACTGCGAAATCGGTGGATGCGATCTTTCTCTTGGCCTCCATTTCAAAAACGATCTCCTCAGCTGCAGCGATGTCGCTGTATGATCAAGGGGAATTCAAGCTTGATGATCGTGTTAAGAAGTTCATTCCAGAGTTCACTGGTGCCGGGCGTGAAACAATTACGATTCGGCAACTGCTCACGCATGTTTCTGGCTTGCCGGACCAACTGCCGCAAAATGCGAAGCTTCGTTCTCAACACGCACCGCTGAGTGCATTCGTCAACGGAGCGATTCGAACTCCGCTGCTCTTCACGCCTGGAACGAAGTACAGCTATTCGAGTATGGCGATTTTGCTTGCGACCGAGGTCGCTCAGCGAATCAGCGGGATGACGATTGCAAAGCTCACCGATGAAGCAATCTATCGCCCACTCAACATGAAACATTCCGCCATGGGACTTGGAAAATTCAAATTGGATTCCGTGATACTGAACCAAGTGGAAAGAGCCGCCCCCGAATCAGGAGCAGGGGACCCTTCCACAAAGTCGTGGGACTGGAACAGTCCCTATTGGAGAAAAATGGGCGCTCCCTGGGGAGCTGCACATGGTTCCGCTCCCGACGTTGCAAAGTTTCTGAACGAATTCCTGCACCTAACCGGCAAGGCTCTCAAGCCAGAAACTTTGCAACTGATGATCAAAAATCACAACCCGCCAGATATGCGCCCGCGCGGTCTCGCATTCGATCTTGGTCCGAAGTCAAACAGTCCCAAGTTTCGAAAGAATGCATTTGGTCACACCGGTTCCACTGGCACCATCTGCTGGGCCGATACTGCGACCAACACAATTTGTGTCGTTCTCACCACACTCCCGAGCCGAGCCGTCTCACCCCACCCCCGAGACATCGCTTCGGACCTCGTGGTAGAATAGAACGAGTCCACATGGTTCACCTTTTCACGATGTCGCAACCGATGCCGCACGACAGGTGTTTCGCCGATCGGAGCCCAGGTTCGACCGGCATATGGCTGTGTGACAAACCTTGTTTCGTTGAAGAAGACGAGCGTTGCACCAAGCTTACGATTTTTTGATTCGTGACCAGTCGTTGGCGACCCAACTCTCGATGGCCTGTTCGTTGCGTTCCATTCCACCAGGTGACTCACCAGTGCTAAGTGGACGGATATATCACCTGTGGTGCAGAGAGAGAGCAACAATTCAGCTGCAGCCTCCCACCGGATTCGTAGGCTCGGGGGCTGCGTCAAGCTGCTACGCGAGGATCTCCGGTATCAGTTCGCCTCCAAACTGAGACAGTTGCTTGAAGCGACCTGCGTGGAAGTAGGTCAGCTTGTTGTCGTCTAGTCCCAACAAATGCAACAACGTGATATGGACATCTCGGATTGGGTGAACAATTTCCACCGCCTGAGCACCAATTTCGTCAGTCGCCCCCACAACACTTCCCGATTTCGTCCCACCGCCTGCGAACCACATGTTCATCGCGTCGGCGTTGTGGCCACGACCAAGTGCTGTTACTCCGCCTCGGTAGTTGTTGTCAGGAGTTCGACCAAATTCTCCTGTCCAGACAATTAACGTGTCTTCAAGGAGTCCTCGCTCTTTCAGATCCTTGATCAGAGCCGCGATTGGTTGATCGACACTGGCGATTCGAGAGGAATGGCCTTTCTCAAGGTAGTCATGACTGTCCCATCCTCCAGAGAAAATTTGCACAAATCGAACCCCTTCTTCGACAAGACGGCGAGCCATCATACACTGCCGCCCGAAGTCGGCCGTTTCTTTTCGATCAAGCCCGTACGCCTCTTGAAGGTGTTTAGGTTCGCGATCAATATCAATAATGCCAGGGACTGCCATCTGCATTCGGTAAGCCAATTCATAGCTTTCCATACGGGCCGCAAGGTCAGCATGTTCAGGGTGATCTTGCGCGTGAACGGTATTTAGCATCGCCAGTTGATCAAGTGCCTTTCGTTGGTGTTCCCGTGTCTTGTACTGAGGTGGATTGAGATCCAGAACTGGAGAGCCCTTTGAACGGAGTCGCGTCCCCTGATAGTGAGCTGGTAGAAAACCATTCGTCCAATTCGCCGGACCAGCCTGAGGCAATGCGAGTTCAGTCATCACAACGTACCCGGGCAGGTTCTGATTCTCTGATCCAAGGCCGTAAGTCACCCAAGATCCCACGCCGGGATCGCCGCCTAGTCTGCTGCCGGTATTCATATGCAGCAGTGCTTCAGGGTGATTGAGCGACTCAGCTTTGCAACCTCGGTACACGCAAAGTTCGTCAGCAACTTCCGGATCCGCCAAATACTTCCACTGATCAGACATCTCAATACCGGAGTTGCCGGCCTTGCGAGACTTGAAAGGACTTCCAACGTAAAACCGCTTCCCTGTTGCAAGCCCTTTCGTACGTTTCGACTCGCTGAGATGCAGCTTCGTGAGTGCAGGTTTCGGGTCGAAGGTATCAATGTGTGACGGACCACCTTCCATGAAGAGCATGATAACCGCCTTGGCTTTGGGTTCGTGCATGGGCTGCTTAGAAGCCAGAGGCCCTTCGTGATCCTCTGCATGCAGACCCTTCGCCTGTAAATCTGTCAATGCGAGGGCTCCTAATGACGAGCCGAGTCCGTATAAAAAGTCACGTCTGTGTAAAGTTGGCATATGTCGTATCTTGTACTTTGAGTTCAGTGGTTTTAGTTTAAATCAACCCGACGTGAATTGGCGAGATGCTGTCTCAATACACGTACAGAAATTCATTCGAGTTGAACAACAACAAACAGACATCAGCGAACGCTCTCGTTTCCACTGAAACCGTCCAGGGCTTTGGACCTGGGACATAGTCTTCATAGACGTTTAGTTTTTCGATGAATTCAAACGGCTCACCAGTAAACTCTTCAACGAGAGATCGCACCACTTCAGTTGGATATTCGACCGGCTCTGGCTGGTGGTCTCTGTGATAAGCCTGCATCTCTATAAGGTATTCGTGCAAGCGAGACAGCTCGTCTGGTTTTGGCTCGCGAGAAAAGGCGAGCTGCAAAGCCTGTCGAATCTGCTGGACCGAGTCAGTGGGTCGTTCCTTTTGTACTCGCAACGCAAACGCAATCGATCGGTCAGTCATGACATCACTGTTGAGCAAAGTAAACGCCTGAGGTGTAACGGCAGCTGAGTCGCGTAATTCACAGGATTCGTTAGGGTTCGGCTGATTCATTATTTCGAGCAGCGGGTCGGGCTGTCCGCGAACACGGTAAGCATAAATCGTTCTCCGGTTGCGTTCTGCAGGTGTTCTCGATGGCTGATGGGCCGGAGCGATGGAAAACTGGATCATCCGCGGCTGGAGAGCCACTTCCATGTTGATCTCAGGCATGATTGGCACTCCTCCCATCTCTCGGTTGAGTTCACCGCTGATTAACAAAGTGCTGTCACGCAACTCTTCAGCAGTCAGTCGGCGAGCAGGAAACGACGCCAGTAGATCGCTGTTTGGATCGACTGTCATTTGCTTCTTAAGATCGAGCGGTCTGCCAGATCGCTGATAGACTTCCGACGACATGATGAGGCGGTGCAACCGTTTAATCTTCCAACCGTTTTCGATGAAGTCTGCCGTTAGCCAGTCTAGTAATTCCGGGTGAGAAGGTTGACCACCCTTAGCACCAAAGTTGTTGGCCGTCTTCACGATCCCTTTCCCGAAGTGATATTGCCACACGCGATTGACAATCGATCGGGCGGTCAACGGGTTCGCGTCATTCGTGATCCACTTTGCAAGAGCAAGGCGTCGACCTGTCAGTCCGTCCGTAATGTTCCACGGCTTGTCGGAGCCTGGGTTAGCCGGAAGGCCAGTGGCACTTAACACGCCTGGCGAGACCGCTTCGGTGGGTGCTTCCAATGCCCCCCCAGCAAGAATGAAGTTTTTCGGGCGCCACTTCGTATTGATGTTCTTCGCACGGCGGAGCGCTCGTCCGTTCTTGAAGTCGTCCTGACCGTTGTGAACACCCTGAGCCATCGGCTGATAGCGTTCCATACGGCGCTCCCAGATCCAAACGTCCTGTTCGCGGACTTTTTTCATCCCCTTTTCTTCGGGAGTCAGTCCGACATGACGTGGTGGTTTTTGATCTTCCGGGTCTTTCTTCCTCGCGTTCTCATTCTTATACGAAAGGCCATGCTCTTCGTACCACTTCTTCGCGGCAGCCTCCTGCTTGTCTTGAATTTTATTCTGTTCTGCCTTCGCGTATGTCAGTAAGTGTTCCACCAGTTTTTGTTTCTCGGAAAATCCATTCCGGTTCTCTTCGGGTAAGAACTCTGCTTTCACTTCGGCTGGCTGAGTCGTCGCGAAGGCCGCGTACATACTGTAGTAATCTCGGGTCGGGAGTGGGTCGAATTTATGATCGTGGCATTTGCAACAGCGCATTGGCATCGACAAAAACGCCTGTCCAACATTATGTACAAGGTCGTCTAAGTAGATTTGCCGTGACTCTTTCTGTGGAATC
>JAJDEL010000899.1 GCA_029259835.1 Planctomicrobium sp.
AGCCGCCGTGCTTGCCTGGATCAATGACAATCGTATTGATGCTGTAACGGTCAAGAGTGTCGGACCAACCGGGACCAGCATTCGCGACTTCAAGGTAATGTTGCCAGACTTCTTCAGGGATTAAATGTGCATGTGAGGCAACAAAAACCTGAATGCTCTCAGGGCCAGCCCAAAGCAAATAGTCACCCCATTCATAGGAATTGAAGGTCAACCCCTGGGGTGGGTGTGCGAGCAAATAGTCGATGGCTTCAAGCGGAGTTGATTTCGCAACACTCCGGCTGTATGCCTTCTTCGCTTTCTCCGCACTCTTCGGAGCACCATGCATCACTTGAGTACCGAGCGGAGTGTAAGCAAAAAATATCCAGAGCATCCCGATCAAGGCGACAGAATAAAGACCAGCTTTTTTCGGTGCTGCAGGGCGGGCCTGCATCCAGGTTCTCCAGACGGCGGCTGCGTGCAATCCAAAGTAGTATGCGGCGACCGGTGCCCACCAGACAATGATTCGCGACGTCCATAAGGCTCCCAATCCGAGACCGAGAAGCAGGAGAACTTCGCCTGTCGTGACACGGCGAGGTGAAAGTCGATACAGCCCGATTAGCAACAATCCCAACACGGCTGCCGCCTGACCTTGTTTCATTCGAAGAGTCAGTGGTTCCCATTCAATGAGATTGGACAGATTCGGATGGCTGGAAATTGCGAGAACTTCGGGATAGATGCCAATCCCGTATGGGTTCAGTAAAACCGCAGCAGCGGCGAGTTCGGTTGCGAACAACAACTGCCGAGTTCGCCGCTCCGCAAACATCATTTTGAAACTTCTGGTTCGGCGGAAGACATCAACCGCGCGCCCGGCCGTGAGTGCTCCCAGCATCGCCAAACCGACAATGAATGATCCATGCAAGTTCGCCCAAGCGGCGAAGACTATCGGAATCGCCACAAGATACCATCTTCGCCAGCGAAACGACGTTGCCATCGTAAAGACAGCCGCAAAGCAAACCATGCCAGCCAATTGCGGTCGGACAATTAGTAATTGTTGAAAATCACACCAGTAAAAGAAGAAAACGGAAAGAAGGGCGATCCAGGCGTGCTGCGTTCGAGCGTAGATCGTAAACGCCAGAGAGCCTGCGACAAAGAGAATCGATGACGCATAGAGAAATTGAATCCCGGCGAGGCCGAACGTTTCGATCGTCAAGTAACCAATCAACTGACTCAGCCAGGCGGTATCGAGCATGCTCACGCCTGATGCAAGCGGCATCAGCGGCTCGGTGATTGGGAGAAACCCATTCGTCCAGATCCAGCGCCCATACGACAGGTGACCCCACAAATCGGTATGCCACAATGGGAAATAGTTGAGCAGAATAAACAACACCCCCAAAAACCCTGCTATCAAGGCCATGGAACTTGAAGCTTTCAAGTTCTCAGGTGTTCGGTCTTCCAACAGAGCAACGTTAGGCTGTCCGTCTTCGGTCTGGTATTGTACGGTCACGGAAGTCTCTTCGGCAGGCGAATGATCAACGTCTTCAACGATTGTACTCATGGACGGAACTCATCATATTCTGCTCAGTGAAAGAGAAAAACACCAATTGTCCCACAAGGTGAAACCGTGAGAGGCAACATTCGTCTGCTTTGCGAGCAACATCAAAGAAAAACTGTGACATCACCAGCCTATGACGGTGCTTCGATCCAAGTCGATGCTGATGTTATTGAGTTCAATCGACCTTCAAAAATGTCGTCGTTGATGACGGGTCGTGCAAATCCTGCAGAGAAGACCAATTTTGTCGGAAGAGACCGGTTGTAACGAAACGAGGGACAAAAGGGACATTGTTTCGCACTCAACACAACAACAAAAACCAATCCTATGTACAATAAATTTCAACAACATCTTCAAAAGCAACTTTCAGAAGTCAAAGCTCAAGGATTGGAGAAATCTGAACGCGAAATCGAATCACCGCAGGATTCACATATTTCCGTCTCAAGTCAAAAAGTTTTGAATCTGTGTGCCAATAACTATCTAGGGCTTGCTGACCATCCCAGAGTCGTCGACGCCGCGCGCCGTGCACTCGACGAATGGGGCTTCGGCATGGCATCGGTCCGCTTTATCTGTGGGACGCAAACAATTCACCACCAACTCGAGCGGAAGGTTTCTGAGTTCCTGGGGATGGAAGAGACCATTCTGTATTCGTCTTGTTTTGACGCGAACGGTGGACTCTTCGAAACGTTGTTAAGTGCGGAGGATGCGATCATTTCCGACGCACTCAATCACGCCAGCATTATTGATGGAATCCGCCTCTGCAAAGCAAGACGGTTTCGCTACAAAAACAACGACATGGCGGATCTCGAAGAGCAACTCAAAGCGGCTCAATCGAGTCGTTTCCGTTTGATCGCGACTGATGGTGTCTTTTCAATGGATGGTTACATCGCAAATTTGTCCGCGATCTGTGACTTGGCGGAGAAGTATGATGCCCTCGTCATGGTCGACGATTCACATGCCGTCGGATTCGTAGGCGAAACTGGTCGAGGGACACACGAGCATTGCGACGTAATGGACCGTGTTGACATTATCACCGGGACGCTGGGCAAAGCTCTCGGTGGAGCCAGTGGCGGATACACATCCGGACGTAAAGAGATTATCGACTGGTTGCGACAACGCTCGCGACCATACCTTTTTTCCAATTCACTCGCGCCACCGATTGTTGCGGCAGCAATCGAAGCTCTCGAATTCCTGAGCGCTGATAATACGCTCGTTGCGAAACTCAAAGAGAACACTCGGTTTTTTCGAACTCAGATCGAAAAGCTCGGTCTGACTGTCCTCCCAGGAGAACACCCCATTGTTCCGATTATGCTCGGAGACGCCACGATCGCGACTCAAATGTCAAACGCATTGCTGGAGAAAGGAGTCTACGTCGTTGGTTTCTCATTCCCGGTTGTTCCCAAAGGGCAGGCACGAATCCGCACGCAAATTTCTGCTGCTCATTCCCGTGAAGATCTCGAATTCGCAATTGCGCAGTTTGCAGCGGTGAAACAGGAACTTGGATTGTGAGACAAATTTGTTATCAAGTGCAAAAGAACACTTCTGAAATGATGTGCTGCTTAGGCGCTCACCCAATGCCGTCTACCTTGTCAATCACAGGCCTACTTTTGAGCCGTTGGCACTAGCCTAGGGCCTTGCGCGAGTCACGTTTTCTCGGAAATTGTCCGACGCTATCACGTTCGGCTCATGGCGAGAAATTCCAAACTAGATACCATCGGGCTAGCGGTCAGCGGCTAGAGCAGATTGCTGTTTCCTGTGCCCGCGGAAAA
>JAJDEL010000900.1 GCA_029259835.1 Planctomicrobium sp.
CACTGTCACAGTGCTTGTGGAGCGGGTTACTCAGGAGATGGATGATCGGCGGGGTGATGGGTATTTGGATCGGGTGAAGTTGAGTTGCCCAACGGCCCTGTCGGTGACTCGTGAAGATCACTGGGAGATCGACGGAGTGAAGTACTTCACTGACTTGATCCATCCTCCCGAGGCAGGGTTTCGGGTCGTTGAAGCGGTCAATCGTGAAGCGGAGTCGATTACTTCTCCAGGCCGGTCCGGACGAGATTTTTAGGTTGATGTGACATGACGCAAAATTGGATCAAATTGCCGATTGAGAACTTGGCGACGTTTATCGCCAATAGTGCCACGTTTCAAGGTCTTGTCGGTGCGGTCGATGCGACGGCGGCGCTGGATTCAATTTACTTCGTGGAAGCGGATGCGGATTCAGAAATTCCCCGCTGCATTGTGGGAGTTGATGGAGGAAATCTGACTCGCAGTCGTGGCACGAATTCAGGTACTTGGACGACCGAAACAGGAGCGTTGTGGGCGTGGTTTGATATTCCGACACCGACAGTACACCTGGGAGATGCGAATGTTGAAGCAGCTGCTGAATATCACTTTGGGATTTTGCAATCGATCCTCAATGAATTGGAATTGCTCGCCAGTACGATTCTGAATGTTGTTGAATATGTGGTTGAAATTTTTCCTGTCCCCAACGAACCGGAGAAGAACAAAGGAGTCGATTTCTGGCTATCAAAAGTCATTTTTCATGTGAGGTGATTGATGTCGAGGAAGATCTTCGGTTGGATCGTTGAACGTGAGGATCTGACTAAGAGAAATCACAACAAAATCCTGCTCATCGTCAATCGAAAACGAGGAGCAGAACATGCCAGAAAACGAGTCCCTCGGCACTTTGCCAAGAATAAATGGACCAACCCGGTTTCCGGTGGTTATCGATACTTTCGCCGGAGCGACAAAACAAAAGCAGCCAAAGAACGAGCGGGAAAGGATCGCCTGCGCCCCAACTTTGTTTCAGGAGACATGCAACGTTCGATCCTCAACAGTTCGCGCGTGACAGCAACCAAAAGCCGCTGGACCTGGATTGCTCGCAATATGGAATTCGACCTTGCCACTCACCGTAAGCGGGAAATCGAAGAGATGGCTGATGATGAAATTGAAGACGACACCAATATTCTCGAAGAGCAATACATTCGTTTCGCACGCAAGGACAGATTCCGTCGCAAACGTCGACGACGTATTTGAAAGTTAAGGAAAGATCATGCAATCCACACTTTACGATGCCAATCTTGGTTCTTCACTGAAGCTCCGTCAAATCTTCGACGGAGGCTGGAGAACGCAAGGGAATCCTGTGATCGCACGGTCGACTGCCGGGCTTGATCCTGCTGAAATTTATGGAGGTCGCGCCGATCCTGTTGCCGATTTTCAATCATCAGACTTAGTGACAATCCTCACGAATATCGACCCTGCTGCGGGGTTGATCGTCTCTGATACGTTGACGCTGCCGTTTCAAAAGCGGGCGTCTGCGGCTACCTATGCGGCTGGCGCCAATCACTTCGCGTCGTCTGCGACCAAGGCATTGGTTGTCGTGACAAACATCTCGACCGCTCGCGACCAGGAGGGCGACGATTCCCCTGGAGCGATGGCGACGCTGGAGGCACACGTTGAAAGTTCAGACGGTGCCGATCCCCTGACAGGAAGTTCCGGGAATTCTCTTGCCGCCACGGCCTTCGTCGATCAATTTGCGATGGGGCCGGTGCAAGTCAATGGAACAACTGTCACTGATGCCGTTGGATTCCGTGTGAATCCCGGCATTGAAGTTTACAAGCAGTACACCGAGAGTTTGACCTACCCGACTCTCGTCGCGATCAGAATGCGAACACCAACGATTGAGATCGATGTTGAAGACCTGGACAGTTTCGCGAATTCTGGCGGATTTGGTTTGGGTTTCTCAGGATTGACGAGTACTGGATGCTTCTTGCGTCGACGGCTTGACGGGGCGCAATTCGAGCCTGATATCTCGGCGGTACACGCAAAAATGAGTTTCGCGACCGGGATTGCAAGCGTACAAACGATTCGGGGATCAGGTCACGACGACGCCTCCGGAACAATCATTTTGCACGGCAAAGCACTTTCATGGTCTGCAACGAACGCACTTCCGTAATGATCCCTCAATCCTTAGCCCATGACCTTCTGCCATGCACCCGCAAATCTGGATTCCGAACCCTCCTGGATCAAAAGTCGTTGACCCAACTGAGTTGCTCAGCTCGGTCGGTCTCGATGGTTTTGTGAGTGGGTATGATTTCGTGAAATCGTTGAGTCCCGCAACACTCCCCAACTTTGACCCATCTCAGGAACGGGTTCACGAGGAAGGAGTCATGTTCGGATGGCTCAATCCGACAAACAATCTGGCGATCCGTACCGTTGAGCAACTGGAGTGGGTCCCTGCGATTGCACACAACGGTTTTCAGGAAGAGCGTTACTGGATTGGTTTCCATCCAAGCGAAAACCCAACTGCCGCGGACCTCGCTCACAAGCATCAATTCGATGGGCATCATGTGCGCTTGGGCGATCTCAATTACTGGCTGATTCCGCAACCAGCTCAACTTCCGAAAACGTTGATCTTTGGGAACGACGAAATCTTGATGCAGGCGAGTTATCGCGCCAACGGCCACAAAATCAAAACCAGCTTCATCGAGCAAACAGCCCACTTCGAAAAGTTTATGGTCGATGCCGATGAAGATGCCGAACTCGACTGGCTCGATCTCGCGAACTACTGCATCGAATCACTCTGCGTCAATTACCGCATGACGCCTGAAATCATGAACCGGCTCGAACTCCTGGACCAAGTCACTGCCCGAGCCATTCTGTATGTCTGTTTGTCCATCATCCGTAACGAATAAAGTGAACTGCCCAGAATGGGAAAAACTGTCAAAGTCACCGGCTCTGTCGATGATCGCGAAATGCTTCAGGCATGGCAGCGACAGTTGAAGCTATTGGACCGGATGGAAAAGAAGCTCGATCAGGTTGGCAAGGCGGGCGACAAATCGGGAAAGAGGACGCAATCAGGATTCAAAGGGGCGCTCACTTCAGTTGCCAAGTTCGCCGGCGCGATTGGAATTGTCTCAACAGCATTGGGAGTCGCCCGGCTGGTCGCGAGTCAACTTCGCAAAGAAGTCGACAACATTCGCTCGCGTCAACAGGATGCTGGGGCTGTGCAGGTAGAGACGGCGATTGCTCAAAAAAGAGCGATGTTGAATTTATCCGACGATCGTAAACAGCCACTGGTTGATGCCGTCGAGAGGACTCAAAAACTTACAGGAGCTAAACAATCTGTTTTGTACGATACTAATTCAGCAGCGTTGTCTTTCAAGGGATCCAAACTTACAGACGAGGTCGCCTACGATGCTACCTTGCAAGCGGCCCGAATTGAACCTGTTGATGGGGAGCAACAGGTATCTCTTGCGACGGGATTTCTGGCACAGATCAAGAAAACCGGAGGGACTCCGGCGCAGATTGCTGGATTCCAACTTTTGGTAAAACAGGCGTCACCAGTCACGGAGGCGGGAAAGTTCGCGCAGAATATTGCACCTGGAATTGCCGACCTCGTCGCACTTGGAGACACGCCTCGCGAAGCCGGTACGTTGCTTGCGACCTTAGGTTCCGGAATGAGCGACAAGGAAGGCAGTAAAACAAGGACTGCATCGACAAACTTTGCGTTGCAGTTAAAGCAAAAACTTCCAAATGTTGAGGGCGGCACGTTAGGGAGAATCGAGGCGGCGAGTCAGATGCCAAAGCTTCGCGAAGAGCTTCTCGGATCTCTCGACAAAAGTGTCAAGGAGGCCATAAAAAAAGGTGAAATTGGTGAAGGAGGAAACTTGACCGGGAGGGCCGCAGTTTTGCCAACACTGATTTCCTTGCTTCAAGAAGATGACAACGAAATGAAGCAACTGATGAGGGCTACCTATCAGTCAATTCCAAACCTCGTGGATGGTGCCGAAGCTTTGAACAAGCAACTCGGAATTATCTCTAAACAGCCACTTCAGCAAACTGCTGGCATTTATAACGCAGGTGTCGCAACGGTGGACTCTATTAAGCTGGGAGACACAGAGGGTGGTCGGACCGGAATTCTGAGGCAGCAGCTTTCCGATGTTCTGAAAGCATCTGGACGATCTAAAACGGAACAGGAAATCTCAGCGCTGCTGTTTGATGCCAAAGGTGGGTTACGTGGCGATGGGACTCAGGCTGCGGTTGAGAAACTCCTGGAAGTTGCTGAGGATCTTCGCGATGGGTCTACGGAACGTATCTTTTCAAGCGTATCCGCTGGACCTGGGGCTGCGCCCTCTTCCTCGTTGAGCTTCGTTCCAGCGACACCTCAAGAAAAAGAAAATGCCGCCGCTCTGGCCTCACTTGCTGCTGAAATCAAAAACCTTACAAAAGCCGTAGAAGACAATACCGACGAAACCGACAAGAACACCAACTCCAAACGAATACCGTTTCCGCCCCGAATTTCACCCACTCAAATGCTGGAGCGATAAGTCACGACATGAGTTTCACGCACGGATCATTCACGTTCACGCAACTGCGCGGCAGTCTCATTGTCGGGGAGTTCGATCTCGATTTGCAGATCGGACAGTTCCCAGGTGTGAATCGCGAGTCGCACTTGGTCGGCGGCGTTCATGGTTCGGAAATTCACTGCCCTTACATATTTTCCAATTACTCAGATGAAACAAACCTCGAAATTGCACTGAGAGAGGTCCGGCAACAAATTGGTGTCACCGCCGATATTGTGATTGATTCACGAACGTATCCGGATTGCACTTTCCTGGGATTCTCAGAACAACCAGGTGCCAGGTTCGAGGATGGTTCCGGAGAACATGGCTGGATCACCAATGGAATGCTGCGTTGGCGTTTTGCTGGAATCTATTAACCACATTGAAAGAAAGAAACCCAATGACAAAGAAAGCCACCGCAAAGAAAGCCACCACGACCGAAGAGCGCATTGCCGCTGCTCTTGAAGGTGTCGACACCAAGCAGTCCGACTGTGATGCGGCTTACCACCAACACTTCCCGAATGAGGTCTCTCTGCACCAATTCCGCAACGAATGGTCGAAGAAAGTCGCCGCAAATTCTTCACCACCCACAGAACCACCAGCAGAGACTATTACCGAATAATGTCCGTTCACCTTGGCGCTCTTCAGATTCTCAGTTTTCGCTGGCAAACCGCCACCGCGATTGCTGTGGAATTTGAGAGCGGGCACACGGACTCTCATTATCAACTCTATGCCGGTCGCAGATTACTCGCAGAGACCGTTCACCCAGAACAACGAGAACTCATTGCTCAATATCCCTTTGAGCGATGGCAGGAGTATTGGAGAGTCGTCGCTGTCGATGGTCTTGATGTCGGCGTGGATCATGGCAGCAAATTCCCACCCAGACCCGAGAGCGTTGCCAGGATCCAATTCTCAACTGTGGGGTGGGCTGCTGATGCCGACTTGATCGACATTCACGCATCAACAGCACCTGGCGGAGCGGTCGATCCCAACAACCGAATCGGCAGGATCCTTTACGAAGGTGAGAAGAGCTATGTCTTCGACGCGCCTCCGCGCGGACCGTCCGGAGTATGGAGTTTCGATGTGCAAGGACGGGATGACAAACCAAAGGGTGGAAACGCAGGGACCGCTGATTCTGGATCGGTCACCCTGCTGAGTATTCCTCCTGATTTTGACGATGGGTTTGGTGTCTCCTTCACTGGTGGCATCGCGACGATCACAGCAACCGTACCAGTGGATTGATAAGAGAATGGCGACCGCAACCTGGACAAAACCGAAACCAGACTCACCACCTGTCGTGAAATCTCGCGAGAAGTGGGAGGGCGGATCTGCGCGGTTGCCTTGGGAGTATCAGGTCACTGCGGTCATCCCACACATCGACACGCCGGAAGAACTCGCACTGGTTGTGGAGCTGCTCAGGCTTCAAACAGTGCAGCCGTTTATCATTGTTGTTGACACGGGGTCAACTCCCGCAAACCTTGATCGCGTTTTGGAAATGCGAGCGAGCGACCTGGAAGTTCACACGCTTCAGCTCAATGGCGTGCGACATCCTTCTGACCCTGTCGCAATGGCGATGGACCTCGCGACGATGGTCTGCCGGACGCGCTTCATGTTCTGCACTCATGCCGATTGCTTCCTGCGGCATCGTAATGTGCTCGATGAAATGGCGACACTTTGTGAAGACGATCCTGTGGTTGGATATCAGCTCTCTCCGCGTCCTCACGACGATTGGAAGTGGATGGTTGGGCACACTTGCACAATGCTCGATATCGATTGGATGGACCGACACAACATTACCTGGAGCCAACGCCGCCTGGCTCGCAACTTCGGTGCGATTGCTGGAATTGATTCGGAGGACTACGCGCCTTGTCCTACACGACCAAACTGGCCTGACACCGAACTCAATCTCAATTACATGGTCAAGGCAACCGGGATTGATCCGCTCATCATCGGGAGCGAGGAGAACCGTCAGAGAAACATCACCACAGACTTTGATCATCCTCGCAGTTACGTCTCCGCAAAAATGTATTCACCGAAATACTTCCAACAGGTGAAACGCTGGATGAAGCTTGCGAAGCAGGAAGCTCGCGTGAGAATTGATCAATGGCGACTTGCAGACTGTGAGGTGTTTTGATGGCGATTGCACTCAGGGGATCGACAGGAAAACTCACAGATTCGTCTGCAAATTCGATCACAACGGCAAGCTCACCAGCGGGGCTGGCCGTCGGTGACATCATGGTCGCTTTCGTCGCGAATTACGCGGCGGGCGCAGGAGACATGATTGCAGTCCCTTCCGGTTGGACCCTGATCGGAAGAGAAGCTGGCCCAATCAACACCAATGGAAGTTGGTTTTGGAAAGAAGCCGACGCAGCCGATGTCGCTGCTTCAAACTTCACATTTACAACGATCTCTGCGGGTAACAACGACAACACCTCAGTGACTCTTGTCGCGTATTCAGGTGTTGATACAACGACGCCGATTCACAAATCGGCATTGAATTCAGGGACCGAGACGACAGTATCGACTGTGGATATTCCAGGTGTTACACCGACAGTCGATGGTTGCCAGATCGTTGCGATGGGTGCCATTAACAATCCAACGAACACCTGGTCGCAGACGCAGCCTTCTGGCTACACCGAGGTTGGTCACCTCTTTGGGTCGGCAGTGAAAGTTGATCAGATCACGCATCACAAGAATCAAGCGACAGCAGCAGCAACTGGAAACATTACGTTCACTGTTAGTGCGTTGTCCTCTCCGAGATGGGTGGGAGGTGTCTTGGCTTTGCTCCCTTCTACAGGGGGCAGCGGAATCAAACGAAAGCTCATTAACGGCGGCCTCATCAATAACGGATTGATCTTATGACAATTGCACTCGGAAACTTCACGCTCGATTCCACGATTCCGATCCCGTTCACCACGAACGACGGAAACGGGGGAGCAATTGGTCCTGCGAACGATTTCGAAGTTGCGGACTTCGTGATCTACAAAGAGTCCCTCGCAGACAAGAAGGCGAGCACGAATGGTCTGACGATCACGACGAACGGCGACACAGTGACTGGCCTACACTGCCTGACCATCGACACCTCAATTGACACCGGCGATGCTGGTTTCTGGGAGGCAGGAGCGAACTACTTCGTGGTCGCCACTCCTGACGAGACAGTTGATTCACAGACCGTTGTCGGCCTCATCGCCACATTCACACTCGACCCTGATCCGTTCGACGAGGGTGAAGGAAACGAGATCATCGTCTGGAAAGACTACGGGTTCGTAGATGAAGACGGAATCGTTCGCATCCCCATTGCGACCAGTAATAGTAATGGGTTGGCGACTCCAGACGCGATTTCTGTTTCAATCTACAAAGAAGACGACGCTGCAGAGAAGACTACGGCGAATGGTGTGACGGTCACAACCGATTTCGATTCAGAAACCGGTCATCATCTCATCAAAATCGACACCAACAACGATACTGGCGACGCCGGTTTCTGGATCACTGACAAAACGTACCATGTCAAAATCAAAACAACCGTCGCCAGCGCTGTTTCAGGCAGTGATAAGGTCAACCTGGCGGGTGTTGTGTTTCGTATCGGTTGCCAGAAGTCAGATGTTCAAAGACTGATCGGCTCTATGATCACAGAGACCACTGCCGGTCGCCTCGCTGGCAACTTTTCAACGTTCGTCGATAATGGCGATGCTGACACAACGAATGTTCTTGATGATGTTGGTGGTGATAATGGTCCGACGGTCCTGCAATCGACGACAATTGCCACTCTCGCGAGTCAGTTGAGCTTCACGCTGACCGCAGGCTCCGCGGACGATGATGCCTACAACGGCTGCATGATGATCATCGAAGATCAGACAACAGCCGTTCAGAAAGCTCGCGTGCAGATCAGTGACTATGTCGGATCAACGAAGACGATCACTCTACAGACCGCTCCGGAATTCACCATCGCAACCGGAGACACCGTGAAGATTATCGCGACTCCGAAACAGATCGACGGACTCGTTGACCCTTCAATCCAGTACGTTCCTTTGGTGACTCTCAGCTATACCGGAACGGCGGGAACGACGTTGCACATGCGAATCGACGTTGTCGATGGCTACGGACGTATTGTTGATGTGAACGCACTGGACGCCGCTGCAACCGCCTCAATGACAGTCTCAGAACACTCTCAAGATGGTGGGTCGGACATGTTCACAAAAGCGTTTTCCGCAGGCGATCAGGCTCGCAAAGGCTTCGAACAAACACAAAGCAATCCCGGATTTACAGATGATAGGCAATACATCGCACAAACGACTGTGACGATCAACGGAACCCCTTACGTGAACACTGAGACCGTCGTCAACTTTGGATAATTCGCATGGCTCGAATCTGGCAGAGAAATCGGAACTACATTTTCCCGCATCGCCCGTTCAGCGGTCGCGGAGTCTCGATCTATGCTGGCGTTCCCCCTCTGAACTATCGCAACATGCGAATCATTCAGAGGAAGATCTTTCTGCGCGGTGGCGACACATTCCCAGTTGGTGAAACCAATATCACAAAAACCAGTCGCATTGGTTTCGCTACTGGAGTCGCTGGCGAAGCGATCACACCAGCAGTTGATCTTTCTCAGTTCAATGGACAGACCATCGCCGTCGATATCCGACACTTTGCTGATGATGTCGAAAATGAATCAGTTCATCCGCAAATCGTCACTCTCGATGTCTCCGGAGAGAGCGTCACTGAAATCCTGGGAACAGCGATCGAGCTGGTTCACGAAGTCCGCGCGGCTGGTGTCGTGAAAATCCGCTTTCGTTGGGTTCCTTCTGACGACGGAATTCAACCTGACCTGTTTCGGATTCAACGGACTGCCGGACCGAGTAGCCCTGCCGATGTAACGAAAGCAATTCGCATCACTGATAGTGGTCGCGGCGTCTATGAAATTCTCACACCAACGTTGAGCGATTCCAGCGCGTACACCTACAAGATCATCGCAGAAAACACCGCCGGAACAGTCACGAAGGATTTGCTGACGGGCATTATCATCACCGCAGATGCCACCGGACCGATTGCTCCAGTTTCTCTCACGATTGAGGCAACCTAAATTATGCCAAATCCAAATCGAAATCAGCGTACGCCGGTCGGAATTTCAAAAACGAAATTTGTAGTGTATATCCGTGAAGACTTTATGTCTGAAGTCAGGGAGGAAGATGAACGGTCTGACGTCTATGTTGAAACGATACAGCATCGCGCGGGATCTGGTCTTATTGAAGCGGTCTTGATTTCAGATATTGCGAAACAAAATCGCCGACTGGAAAACCTGTCACTATCAGAAAACGCTTCACGTAAGGTCGAAGTCTGGACGTTGCACGCGGATAACGGAGAGCGTGAAAATTGTCTTTTCTGGGGTGAAATTGTTGCCCAACAAATCGCGATTCGTAACGGGTCGGAAGCTCAATTGCTGATCGCGAGAGTCCTGCCATATCACTTCGGTGAACCGCTGAAAGGAATTCCAACATGGGGCTCATTCAGCACAGAGCCGGAAGTAGTTGACCACGACCTGGAATTCAATCCTGTTATCAATCAAAAATTGCTCTTCAATAAACTGGAAGTCGATCCGGAAGGATTTCAAACGCCAGGTCAATACGCAGATATCTCACTTCCAATGGACCCGGAAGTCTTCAATGACGCCGATGCCAATCTCGTGAAAGATGCTCTAGGCGGCACTCTCGAAGAGTGGAGCCTTGTCGATATCGTTGAAACTCTCATTTGGTGGAACAACGAAAACGAAACGAACATTAAGAATCTTCCGAGAGACGGACTCGAATCACGTATTTCAGATCCGCCACGTGTAACAGATCTCATATTGCCTCGCGAGAATTATCTGCCATCAACCCTCGATCTCGTTTTGCAACCGTATGGATTTAACTGGTACGTCGAAATTTTCGTTGACGAGGCAGGTAATAACTCCCAGCGGACAATTGAAATCTACAAACGTGGTGACGGGACAAAAAAAACGATTGATCTTCAAAACGTCGGGGAAGATTACAATCGAATCCTCTCAAACCTAGAAGAGACCATTCTCGATATCGATATCAGTACGCTCGCGAATCGCGTTACCGGGCAATCTGCATTGATTCAAAATGAAGTCACCGCCGAACTCTGGCGGGCGTGGGATCAAAACGACGACGGGAACCAAGATCATAACGACGCGAACAATCCTATCGGTCGCAAGCTCGCCGCAAGTGAAGGCGCAGATTATTTTAGATTGAGAGACGAAATTGTCACAGCGGAATTAGGAAGTAATTATTTACTCAAGCGGAGACCAATGGAGGATTGTCTCACTCTGCGCGATGGAGAAAGAATCCCGCCACTTCTCCAGTACAGTGATGACGATGGCGGCACATGGAATGACGCACCACAAAATTGGGCTTTTCGGCCTCTGAAGAATGAAATCGGTGTTTATTTCACAGACTTCAATGAGGACGGCAACGCGATCCCTGATGAAGTGCTTGATGCCGATATTCGCTTCCGGATTACCTGCACAATCACATCCGACAAAAGGCACACATACACCAAACAAGCCGACGACAGCCCAAACTCGAATGATCTTGAGCTAGTGATGGATCTTTCCAACCGGTTTCAAATTCGCAAGCGGATGGATTCGGGCGAATTCGCGAGCGTTCTGACAGGCGATGTTGACGAGCAAGATGACGAGGCGGCTCTAGAAGAATTCGTAGATTCAGTTGGATTGAATGAGCAGTCAGCACAGGTCACGGCGGAACTTCCGTTGCATGGAATTTTGACCGATTACAGAATCGGAGATCTCATCACCGAGATCAGAGGCCGGAACATTTCCTTGAATCGAAATTCTCGATCATCTTCACAAAAACGATACCTGCAAATTGTGGGAATCAAATACGCAAACTTGCAGAAACAAAACACAATCCTCACTGTTGCACCGTACGATATGTAGGCGCCGAGAAAATGCCACGAACAACCAGAAGAACAGACAACCCAAGACCCGCCAACCCTCAAGATCGCGCCGGAGGTGGTTGCCAACCTCAGTTTGCTCTCTGGCTGCATGGCAATCCTGATGGCGGCTCAATCACATATTCCGTGACCGTCGAGACCGATGGAGGCGATGTGACCGAGGACGTGACTTTCAGCTTCACTGCAAGCGCGGAAGCTCCTGAAGGTTACTCCGGGGATGCTGATAGGTACATCGACACGGCACTCGCTGAACATAGTGAAATCGAACTCATTAATGTCGTCGCCAAGAGTCCCGGAGGGTCGCTGCCACATCAGGTGATGAGGTTTCACACGAAGGGATCAGTGAAAATGTCAGAAATTACATTCGGTGATTACGTCAACGACCTCACTGGTGGTTGGAGACCCTACGCACTTTTAGATCGCTGCTGTGGAGAATAACGATGGGATGTTGCTGTCTTGAACATGAATTCATTGGCACGCAGGCGACAATGTATGCCGTCCGCCTGAGCGATGGTGTGATCCTTTACGCCTTCGATTGTCTCTCCAGAATGGGGGGCGAAGGAAGCGGGGGCAGTTGCGACACGAATTCCAGCAAAGTCTTCAACGTGGCGAGCAGAAGCGGATTCGGGTTTAGCATCGCAGCCTATGACAAGACAACTTACGAGAACCTCTGGATCAATGACATCGTTGACGATTCTTCCAGTTACGTCTCTGAAAGCATTTCGCTTTATGCCGATGACAGCTATGTCTGGATCGCTGAACCAAACGGGCGTGCATGGTGCTACGATCAATCTGACGGTACGGAAGTCGGGACTCTGGAAAGTGACGATATTCCAGACTACTTGAATATCATGGCGGGTACGGAGGAAGGGAAAGTCTGTTTCGGTGCTCGCGTTGAATACGATCACGAATTCACGGTCGTGCAATCATCCACAATCATAGAGGGTGCGAGTCCCATACTCACACCAGCCAACACAACAATCGGAACTGCAATCGATATCGGCGTTGAAATTGTCGCGGCATACAAACAGGCGTCGAGAAACGAACTTCACATCTTCACAGTGGAGAAAGGCGATCTTGCAAATCCGTTTCACACGTTTCGATCAACAATTCAGACAGACAACTCTGACTTAATGATCGCTGACAGCTCACAATACGTCATTACCGGATGGGGAGACGATGTTGATCCAGTTGAAATTCCAGTGGGGACCGCTCCAGGAATCCAACTTCGAAACAATCGTGAAGCGTACTCTGTGAATGGTCCGTCCGTCTGGCAGCACTCTTTAGTTGGTGCTGATCCTACCAGCCCAATCCCAGTCCCGGTGATGTCGTCAGATTCGGTCTTTGGAATCGCTCAGTTCGACAACATTGCAAAATACGCAAGAGTGACGACCGAGACGTACGGGACAGACACCGCTTGGTCTAAAACGCCCGGTGTGGGTTCAAGTCACCTGACAGCACTCTTTGATAATCCAAACTCGCAAGCCATTGGCATCGGCTCCCCTGGTGAAATTCTACGCGCCCTCGCTGACGATGACGGCGAAACGAATTGGGAAGCTGATCTCGTTGGCGACGGACTCAGGCTCATTGACGAGGGTGAAATCGTCTTCGCAGCCGTCCAAAGACACCAACTCGAAGATTCACTTCCGGATTCAGAGTGACAGTCAGCACGGATGAGGCAAACCCGAACAGTGAGAGTCATGGATGACACTCGAAACGCTCATCAACAAGTTCCTGAAGAGCTGTCGGCGCAAGGATGCGTCTGCAAACACGCTCCGTAGTTACCGCAGCCGGCTCAATCAGTTGCTCGAACACTTTGGCACCGATCACGAGTACTCCTCAATCGACCGCGAAGAATTCCTCGATTATCTCCACACCGTCAATCACTGGCCGGCTGATCACAAAACTAAGCCTGGTGAAGAGAAATCAGGTTCGACGCAGCGACTGAACATCATCGTCCTGCAACTGCTTCAGGACTACGCCGAAGACTTTCACCAACTTCCGCAAGTCCTCAAAAAGCAAGATCTCGAGAAGCCGGCCGTCGGCCAGCGTGAACGCATCGCCACTGATGCCGAAGTCGCGGAGATCCTCAATCTCGCGAATCCTGGTTGGATCCGTCTCTACCAGGCGTTGCGGTTCACCGGCGCCCGACCTGGTGAGCTGATCTCAGCACTCATCGAGAAGATCGATCCTGCCGGCCCTCCGTTCACGAATGCGGTGATCGTTGTTGAGAAACACAAAACCGCTCGCAAGACCGGCAAGCCGAGAAAGATCCCCATCGGCAGCCACGTCGCCGGGATCATCGCCGAGTCCGTCGGCGATCGCCAAAGGGGCCCCATCTTCCTGGACGACAAGGGGAATCCGTGGAATGTTCCCAGGGCCTCGCGAATCTTCCGCAAGATTCGCCAGCAGCTGCAGCTGCCAACGGAGATTGTGTTTTATTGCACCAGGCACGAATTCGGCAGCAAGGTCGCCGCCACCGGCGGCATCAACACCGCCAAAGAACTTCTCGGCCACACCGATATCAAAACAACGCAAAGATACATCCACCTCAGCCAGCAGCAGCTGCGGCAAGGCCAGGAAGCAGCGTTTTTGAAACAGCATAGCGATGTTAGCAATCCGACGAATCCAGGCTGAAATCGTAAGTGGAGCGTGATCACGTGGGTGATCAACTTGCGAACCAACTGAGAATTGAGTGTCCACTTGGGATGTCGAATATACCCAAAATATGCGCCGCCTGATTTTCCCTCAGTGTGTTGGCTTCGTTTCTCTCTA
>JAJDEL010000010.1 GCA_029259835.1 Planctomicrobium sp.
GCCCCCGACCCCATTCCGGCAATACTCTGATGAATCGTCTAAGAGACTGGTTCTATGCGAAAGAGACTCCGTACTCACTGGCCCTGATTCGGATTCTTTTCCCGCTCGCCATGCTGGTCGCTGTTGTGCCACGTTGGTTTCATGTGAGAGAACTCTATTCTACGGATGGTTCCCCGACTCCATTCTGGACGAGTTACGGTTACACTGAGTTGTTCCCAATTTTCTCTCCAGAAATCGCGATGGGACTCTACACCGCGATGGTCTTTTTACTAATCGCAGCGTGTATCGGCTGGAAAACGCGTGTTTCGCTTTCACTGCTGACGCTTTTGATTCCTTACTTCGGAATGCTTGATACGCTCAGCACATTGACGAAGTACACAATTTTCGTTTCTCATCTTTCTCTTTTGCTGGCCTTGTCGGAGTGTGGTGCTGTCTGGTCTGTCGATGCTTGGATTGCAAAACGACGATTACCTGAAAGAGCAACTCCGAAAGTTGAAATCTGGCCGCAACGGCTGATTCAACTTTTGGTCGGTTTTGTTTATCTCGGCGCCGCTGCAACTAAGGTTCAAACGGAAGGTTTTTTCAGTGGTGATCAAATGTTGTTCTGGACCATGACGAACATGAATTACCCAAACCCGTTGGGAGATTGGCTCAGTCAGTACCCATCAATTCTGGTTTTTACTGGATATCTCTCAATCTGCTGGGAAGTTTTATTCCTCTTTCTCGTTTGGAAAGATCCGTCTCGTAAGTTCATGCTCGGCCTGGGAATTCTATTTCATGTCATGACGTACTTCCTGCTGGGGCTGATTGTGTTTCCTCTGCTGTTTCTGGCAATCTATTGTTGCTTCCTGTACGAGTCTGAAGCGAAGAGGCTCGGCGAATTCGTTTGGTCGTTGTTCCCGAAGCCTCGTCAAGCACGTCATGCTTCATCGGCTCTGACTCAAATTGCAACATGGCCCGCATTTACAGCGTTACTTCTCGTGACGTCTGTTGTCTCCATTGCGGCAGAAAAACAACAGGATGTTTATGAAAAAAATGGACCAGATGGACCGATTGTTTTGCAACCACTCTCGCCAGAAGTCGCTCATGAAATCCTGAGAAACGATCAGAAAATCAAAGTCGAAGATCAACTCTTTAGCATCAAACTGGGAACGACGACTGTCGGGGGACACATCGCAAAACCGCGCAGCAGCTTTCTTGCTGGAGAAACCGTCACGATGCAAACGCAGCTCATTCGTCCCCACAGTGACCTCTGGTTGGAATACACACTCCGAGATTCGCAGAACCGAGTCGTCGCCCGCGCAGGGATGCTGGCTCCGCGAGAAGAATTGCGGATGACGTTTCGAATTCCACTAAGCGATCAACTCGATTCAGGCGAGTATTGGATTTCGGTTGAGGTGAATGGGACGCCAGGAATGAAACGGAGAATGACCATCACGAATGAATCCCTGTAAGGTAGGGTTCAGAATCGATTTCATTTCCAGCGCAAACTGCTTTGCTTCGACCTCTCTGACAGGGTAAGCTTTCGTTAATTACCTGAGTTGTTATTCCGAAAGTTGACACAAGCTGAGCAAAGCAGATGAAGACACCACCACCAATTCTCGAAGTGTACCGCATCGGTCCAACGACAATTGTCGGCTTTGGAGGCCGAGATGTCCTCGACACGGTGAATGTCGCTGTTTGCCGGGAAGAAATCCTGAGCCTGATCGAGAAAGTCAAATGCGAAGTTCTGGCATTTGACCTGACTGGTGTAAAATTGCTTCCCAGCGGATTACTGGGCCTGTTAACATCGATTGCCAAGCAAGACGTCGCCGTCCACCTCTACAATCCATCGGAAGATATCCGAGACGTTCTGGAAACGACCAAACTGAACACGCTCATGGAAGTTCACGAAGTCGAAATTCCAGAAGCGACTGGCGATTCGGCCACGGAGAGCGATTGAATTCGGACGCAGAGTTCTACCAACTTCTTTGCTGCGCAATCTGGATGTTGTGTGCGCAAAGAGAGCCAACCAGAACGGCGTTGTAAATCATTCCCTGGGTCACACAATAGGCACACAATGCTCCTGCAAGCACGGCGCCTGTCTGCGCGGCAAATCGAACACCATTGCGTGGACTAAAGTACGTGCAGATTTCTCGAAAGACGTTCCCTCCATCGAGAGGCAAAATCGGGAGCAAGTTCAACAGGCTCCATGTAAGATTGACGACGATCGAAAACCAAAAGGCTTTATCTAGTAGTTCGTAAGCAGACGGGGACAACGCGGCTTGCAAAGGTGTTAAAAAAAACGAAGCGATTAGGGAAATCACAAACAATGAAAGCCCTGCTCCTGGCCCAGCCAATGACATCGAAATCGACTTACTTCGTGTATATCGTGAGTCAGGTTCAAACATGGCAAGCCCACCAAAATGGTAGAGAAGCACTTTTACTGGGTAACCAAATGCCTTCGCTAATAATGCATGCCCAAATTCGTGAACTAGAATGGATATGAAAACGACTAACATCCAAACGATGAAAAGCCCGATGCTATCCTGGACGAGATTAAATCCCAGAAAAGCTGCCAAGAGCCAGAACCAGATCGAGACTCGTACCGGAATCCCGAACAGAGTGAATCGCAGGTCGTATTCAGTAGGCTCAGTTGAAAACATTTCTCTTTTATCGTTTCGAGATCAGCTCAGTTCGCTCTCGTAATCATTGAAGATTCGTTCTTGATTGCGAATTATTAGCCTTTGCGAGATGATTGTCGTTGAAAACATCCACTGCTCTACAAGTGGACAGGAATCCAGCGTTGTTGTTGTCCTGGCTCTGGTTTCTGGTTTTCCTGCCAGGGAATTTCTTGATTTTCGCTGGTGTATTTCACCACTCTTGCTTTGAAGTCATCCGTGATTTTTCTCAAGAGATCCCGCTCATTTGACGCGGTTGCCTTGATTTCAGGTAAGTTTGAAACAACACCAGTGAGCAGGCCTTTCTGGTCTGGGCCACTGACCAAAACATGGCAATCATAGACAGGAACTGATTGCTGACCCGGTTGAATCGGTAAGTCTTTCAATGGATCACCTTCGAAGCCAAACGCAGACGGACATTTTCTTGACAACAAACTACTGGCTCAACTTTGATCCGAAAAGCTCCTGCCGTGCTTTCTTGACTGAATCAATCAAATGATTGCTCTCAATCAACATCTACAGAGTTCTTTCCCTCAGAGCGAATGTTCCCTAGAATTGAGTTCAATAGCCAATTGACGCATAGAGAACCTACTATGAATTTCGATGATCGCCTCAAACGTGCCATCGAGCGCGGTGAGAAAAACAAAACCGAGCGGAGCCGAGCGGCCGAAGAAGAACAACTCTCGAAAGAGGAGTTGAAGACGCTTCATTCTAGCGCCCGTCTGGAGCTGTCTGAACATATCGAAGATTGCCTGCAAAAGCTTGCAGACCATTTTCCTGGCTTCGAGTATCAAACCGTTGTCAGTGAAGATGGCTGGGGTGGAAAATTGACTCGGGACGATTTGCATCTTGTCCCTGGGAAAACTGCCAAGTCGCGTTACTCTCGCCTGGAAGTCACCATTTCGCCATTTTCCTCAATTGCAATTGTCGAGCTTGTCACCAAGGGGACTGTCCGCAATCGCGAAGCTGTGAACAGAAAAAATTACCAGAAGGTCGACGATCTCGACATCGACTCTTTTAAAGAAATGATCGATATGCGAATTCTGGAATTTGCAGAACAGTATTCAGGCACCGACTAAATGTAGTGTGGATGAAGCCTGATTAAGGCAGTGTCTCGTGCTCGAATTCAACGATGATTCAGCTTGCACGATGCCCACGTTTTTCCGGAAAAACTCACCAACTCAAACATGCGCACTTCACCGCACCCAACCTTCCGTACATTAGGTATCAAGATCAATGAGTAAAGAAACAGACTTAAAACGTGTTCTCGACCTTGGACTGGTCGCGATTATTCGTGCGCCGTCCGGAGATCGTTTATTGGAAGTTGCCGAAGCGTTGTATGCTGGTGGAATTGATGTGATCGAAGTGACGTTTACCGTGCCTGGTATTCTGGACGTCATCAAACTGCTGCGCGAGAAAATCGGTGATCGCGTTTTGCTAGGGGCAGGGACTGTTCTCGACCCGGAATCAGCACGCGCTGCAATTCTGGCTGGAGCGGAATACATCGTGACACCGACTGTGAACACTGAAGTCATTCAACTTTGCCAACGATACGGAAAAGTTGTCATGACAGGCGCTTTCACTCCCACAGAAATCCTCACTGCCTGGGAGGCAGGCGCCGATATCGTCAAAGTCTTTCCGGCAGACGTTGGCGGCCCATCTTACCTCAAAGCCGTACATGGTCCGCTCCCTCAAATTCGATTGCTACCGACAGGTGGTGTTGATTTAGAAACGCTGCCCACCTTCGTCAAAGCTGGTGCCTGTGCTGTCGGTCTGGGTAGCGCTCTTGTAGAAAAAGACGCCCTGGAAAAAGGCGACATGAAACGCGTACAAGAACTCGCAGAAGCCTACGTCGCGAAAATGAAAGAAGCACGCGGGCAGTGAAGCTTCACGAAACGATGCAATTTTGAACCACAAAGAACACGAAGGAATTCGATCTAAGAGAGTGTTTTAAATATCGTTTTTGCTTCTTCCGAGGCGTTTGACCATGAGGTCTAGCATTGCAATTCGAATCGCAGTTTCACTGCTGTGTAAATCACCGTTGTCAGAACTCCAATCGGGCTACGTCCTCATTGTGTTCAGACAGCATTGTGTTCAGACAGCGGAGACACCCTAACCCGACCTTCATAAAATGTTGCACAACTATTTGAAGCAACACACAGGTAGGAATGCCTGTGTCACGCAATGAAAAATCCTTGCTTAGAATTTGGAGAATTCAACGCTTCCTCAAGAGGAACTCGGTCGCAGTCCGCAGGCCTTGCGGGCACGGTTGAGAACTTCTCTCGCTTTAGCGCGAGCTTTTTCGGCACCTGCCTGAAGAATTGCTTCGACAGCTTCAGGGTCTGCTTCCAACTGTTCGCGGCGCTCGCGTGCCTCGCCGAAATACTCGAGAGCTTTTTCGTACAGGGTTTGCTTTGCATCTCCGTAACCCATACCGCCTGCTCTGTATCGTTCCGCCAAAGCTGCTTGTTCTTCTGTATTGGCAAAGAGTTTGTAGAGAGTGAACACCGAACAGGTTTCAGGGTCTTTCGGGTCTTCTACTCCTGTTGAATCGGTCTTAATCGACATAAATTTCTTGCGAAGTTTCTTCGGCTTCTCGAAAATTTCTATTGTGTTCCCATAGCTCTTGGACAGCTTCTCGCCGTGGGTTCCGGGAACCATGGACGTCTCCTGAAGAACGAGACCATCCGGGAGAACGAACTCATC
>JAJDEL010000091.1 GCA_029259835.1 Planctomicrobium sp.
ACTGTGGTGCGATGCAGTTGCGGACATAAAGGCGTTTATTCCAAACCTGTTTCCGGTAAAGCGTGTCCGACCTGTGGAACGACGATGTCGTAGATCATCTACCAGCGATTGCTTTTCAATGGTGCTTCCAATTTCAATGAATTCACCAAAGAGTTACTTTTCTCGACGGGAAATCCGAACTTGCGAGCCTTTTCGAGATCAGCTTCCGCCAATTACTTCTAAATCCGAATCCAGCATTCGGGTGGACGATTGCAGTTCCAACTGAGACACGACACGATCTGTGAACACAAGCCCCGCAATTGGAGTGAGGGCGAGTGGTGGGACTGGCAACAGAACGGTGATGGGAAAATTTTCTTTCAAACCGATATCTGTTTGCTGCCAGGAATAGTGCCTTGGTGTAAAAGCTAGCCGCGAACTGGCACTCAACCACTTGTGAGAGTGTTGATCACACGGTCGATTTTGGAGATTTTCTGAGGGATTTGAGTGATATTCGCGCGTCTCTCCCGGCATGAACCGAACGATCCCACCGAGTTCATTGTCTGCAAAAATTTTATGGAATTCTTGGTTGACGCTTGCGGGAGAACACCTATAATTCATCCAACGATATCACTGGTTCAGGCCCGTATTGGTGATATCTAGAGGCTCCCAGGTCTAGCCCGTCCTGGTGAGCCTCGTTTTATTTCTACCGGGATTTCTTCTTGTACCTTGGAGTACACATGAAAGTCGGTCCAACCATAGCAGGATTTCTGGTGGGGCTATTTGCTGTTGCTCAATTGTTGCAACTTCTTGGTTTCTTCGGCGTTGGGTTCTCTATCGCTGGAATTGGGATTACCGCTGGAGCTTTCGCGATTTCGGCCCTGTGCCTCAAAAGTGCGTTTAAGAAAACTGACGGGTGAGTCCTGAACCTCTTCGAAGTGGCTCCATCCCGGTAAGGTAATTCAAGACAGGGTGGTCAAAAACAGGAATCGTTTGCCAATGCGAGTCGTCCATTGTCCTGCGTGCGAGGCACGCTGTTCCATTATCAGGTTGCTAAAAGTCACATATTGGACGCCATATCGATGTCCTCACTGTACTGCCACATCCCAGCTCAAAAAAAGTAGTATCGTTTTGGTTGCAGTTCTTTCACCGGCTTTGGCATTCCCTGCCGGGATGATCGTCCCCCGCTTCGAAACAATCTTCGGGATTCGATCATTTACTTTCGTCACGGCAGTGATGTTGTCTCTGCTGATGGTCAGTATGTACTGTTTTTTTCGACTGGCTCCTTGCGAAGATCCTCGGAAACCAAACTCGTAGACCGAAAACGGCACTTCACGCTTTCACGAGCTTTGTCACTCGGCCGCCGATGACCCATTCGACGCAGTAGATGTCACCTTGCTCGTCGAAGCAGGCGTCGTGTGGGTGAATGAATTTTCCAGGTTGCCAGCGCTCGGGGCTGCGGCGCATGGAGAACCCATCTGCTAGAACTTGCTCTCTCCAAGCGGTATCATCACCAAGTTGAGCGACGACTTTGTTCTCCTTATTCAGCAGCGTGATCCGGGCGTGCAGGTCAGGGACGAGCATGATGTCTCCGCGTACGTCGATGTCTGCTGGAAACAGAAAACCGTCGAGCGTGCTCACGTGATTGCCTTCGAGGTCGAACCATTGCAACCGTTTGTTGGCACGGTCGGCGACGACGAGTTTTGCTGTGCCGTCACGTTCGTCGAGCCATTGCCCATGCGGGGTTGCGAACTTGCCAGCGTCTTTGCCTTTGCCGCCGAGGGCGCGGACGAATTTGTCTTTTTTGTCATATTCGAACAAGTAGTTGCTGCCGTAACCATCGCCGAGGTAGTAGCCACCATCGGGACGAAAGCTGGTGTTCGTCGGTCGGTAGCCGGCTTTCGGACCGAGGACACCGCTGTCTTTGTGGAGTTCTTTTCTGCCTCGGTTCCAGACGATTTCACCGTCGATCGTCATCTTGGTGAAGAAGAGTGAACTGTCACTCGGAGCCAGGTAGATGAACTCTTCACTGCCTTCTTTGCGAATATCAATCCCGTGTCCTTTGCCTCGGTTTTTCACGGTGTGGTCCTTGCCCATCGATTTGACGAACTTACCGTTTGTGTCGAAGACAAAAATCGAATCCGGTCCGCCTTGATGAGTGATGTAAATAAGCCCTTGCTGATCAACGGCAACGCCATGTGAGGCTCCGCCATATTCGTGTCCGGACGGTAGTGAATCGTTCCCCCAGTTATGCACGCACGCGTAAACAAAGTCTCCGGAACCAACGACAGGATCTTTCGTGCCTGCCTTATCACTGGCATGCAGGAACATCGGCGCGGTGACGGTTGCTGCGACTGTGGCTGCGGACGCTTGAACAAAACGACGACGAGAGATTTTGTGACTCATAAGATTTTGTCCTCAAACAGATGTTTAATTTAGTATTCAAGACGTAGTGCTGGTTCTGGTCGGTAATCGGTGACTATTTCTCACCTGCCGTCATTACACGAAATTGTTTCCAGGTAATCAGTTGGATGTCTTCTTCTTCGAGCAACTGTTCGATGGCGGGGTCCGTGAAGATGCGGCGGTCGCCATCGCGACGCTCGGCACTGTTTGTAATCGCTCGCAATTCGTCGTCAGCGAAACCGCAATGAATGATGAGCTGACTGACGCCAGGTGGAAGATTCTTGAGAGTTTTGACGTAGCTCTCGCGCCGAATCTCGTGGGTTTCCCCTCCGTAGAATTGAGCGAGCCCGTCGAGTACGGGCAATTTTTGTTTGTCGAGAGCGGCTAATGATTTCTCGCCGACATCTTTCAGCGCAGGGTATGCACGGATCGTCTGTTCGTCAATTGTCCGCATGAACAAGACTGGCAAGTCGTATTCGATCCCCAGCATGACATACACTTCAATGATATCTGCTCGGCAGACTAACGCTCCCATGTGTGTGTCGAGATGGCTGACTGGAATTTTGAGTTGCTTGGCCCGTTCGATCTGCGCCCGCAATTCGGTTTCCACATCGCGAGCCGTTGCATTCGCAGCCACCTGACCAACGTTGTCCCACAAGTAGCCATTTTCATCAACGAGGCTCGGCACCTGGTCTTTCGGGGCGACCGGTCCCCAGCGGTAGTGCTCCCATTCTGAATTGAGCGTCAAGTGCAGGCCGTAGTCGTACTGCGGATGTTTTTGGGCATACTCAGCAAATTCCGTCACCCAGGGGCACGGGATCATGATACTGCATGATGAAACGATTCCCCTTTCAAGCGCTTCAACCGTTGCCCGGTTCACAGAGTGCGACATCCCTGCATCATCG
>JAJDEL010000901.1 GCA_029259835.1 Planctomicrobium sp.
CATATGCTATGGGCGGGAGGTGTAGCGCCGTGGAAAGGAGGTGTCTATGTCGCTGCAGCACCAGACATTTGGTACCTGAAGGATACCGATGGCGACAACAAGGCAGATGTTCGACGCAAAGTGTACACCGGTTTCGGTACCGGAAATCAGCAAGCCATGCTGAACAATTTGACGTGGTGGCTGGATCACAGGATCTACGGTTCGACAGCCGGAAATGGTGGAAACGTGCACTACGCCGATTCTCCATTAGCAGGTTCGCCAGAGGTCAATGTCAGCGGACGGGATTTTCGATTCAATCCAGTAGACGACCAATTTGAATCGATCACCGGTACTGTACAGTTTGGCACAACATTCGATGATTGGGGCAATCGTTTTTTATGCAGTGAATCACGTCCCCTTCTACACGCCGTACTTCCCCAGCGTTATCTTGAAAGAAACCCCTATTTATCAGTTTCGAGAGCGATACATCATTTAACATCTGGACCCGTTCCTTGTTTTCGGATTAGTCCTCTCGAACGTTGGCGTATGATTCGATCGAGTCGACGCATTGCGCATGGGGCGAGATCACCTTCTGCAGCCGGAGCAAGCCATCATGTCATTGATGCTGCAGCTGGCGTGACGGTGTATCGTGGTGGTGCATACCCAGAGGAATACTATGGTGACATTTTTATCGGCGGAGCTCAGAACAATCTCATTCATCGCCGTAAACTCATTGCAGATGGTGTCAGTTTTCTATCACGTCGTACGGATGACTCAACCGAATTCGTAAGATCGTCTGACAATTGGTTTCGCCCTGTAAACTTTATCAATGCTCCGGATGGAACGTTGTATGTCCTAGATATGAGTCGTGAAATCCTTGAGACAATTCATGTTCCACTTGATGTCACTCCGTTCCTCGATTTCAAAAGCGGACGACAACACGGCCGAATTTATCGCATTGCCCCGACAGGATTCAGCTACCCCGGCTCTCCTTCGCTGAGCGATGCAACGACCGACGAACTAGTGCAACATCTCACAAGCCCACACGGCTGGTACCGCGATACTGCCCATCGGTTGTTGTTTGAACGTCAAGATCCAAAGGCATTCGAACCGTTGCAAAAACTACTTCGAAGAGCAACCACGCCACAAACGCAGCTCCACGCACTCTGGTCTCTGAATGGACTTCGCATTCCTGTTTCAGAAGAGACCAGGGCTATCGCTGGAGAGCATTCCTCACATTCAGCGCTTACGAATGCCGATTTGCTTTACGCCATCAAATCGACTCACCCTCGAATTCGCGAACACGCAATTCGGCTCGCGGAATCAAGACTCGATGACGTTCCTGAACTCCTGGTGAACGTTGTGGACGCAACGGATTCAGACGATGCTCGGCTTCGCATACAGGCAGCGTTTTCTTTGGGCGAATCGGAGTCGGAAATTGCTGCGAAAACACTGTCTCGATTAACAAGACAGCTCAACAATGATCCGTGGCTGAGGACGGCGGTGTTAAGTTCATCGAATCGCGTCGCAGTTGCAATGTTTTCTGAATTGTTGAATGACAATGAGTTCGCGACGTCGTCCAATGGAATCTCTGTTCTAAGTCAGCTGGTCAGTTTAATCGGTTCTCGAAATGACCCGAATGAAATTGACTCAACGCTGAGGTGGATCGACAGCTACATGACCATTAAAACATCGACCGGTGAACACTTACTTGCGAAATTGGGACTCGCATTGCAGTCAAGCGGTAGACAATTTAGTGAGGACGCAGTTTCCTCAAACGCATCTTCTCTGTTGCAAACAACGCGAATCAAAACTACGTCTATCGCCAAGAATCGATCTGCTTCCAACACAGAGCGGGTCGCTGCGATCAACTTGTTGAGCTGTTGGCCATTCTCTAAAGCGGGCGACACACTTCTGCTGCTGACTTCGATTAAGGAACCAGAGGCCGTTCAACTGGCGGCGATTGACGCCTTGGCCACTTATCCTGATCCAGCTATCTGTGAATCCTTGATCGCGCAATGGGCCAATTCTTCTCCGATCACTCGAGAGCGAGTGATTCAGGTCACGTTATCCAGATCAAACTGGATTCCCACGCTGTTGGCCACGATCAACACGAAGAAGATGAGGGCGGCAATAATCAGTCCAGAACAGCGGGACAGTCTGTTAAATCACCCGTCACCCTCGATTCGGACTGCTGCCGCAAATATTTTCGAACAGTCTCAAAATAAAGCAAGATCCGACGTTATTCAAGATTACTCTGCTGCACTCACGTCATTATCGGACCCGGACGTGAGCCAAGGTTCGAAGATTTTTCAAAGAGATTGCTCAACGTGCCATCGACTGGGGAAGGTCGGCCATGTCATCGGTCCAGATCTTGCTTCAGCACCTGCTCGAGACTCGCTCGCCCTGCTGACACACATTCTGGATCCCAACAAATACCTATTACCAAAGTATGAGACGTATGTTCTCGTCGACACCAACGGCCGCACTCACAACGGCCTCATCGCCGCTCAGACCGCGAACAGTGTCACGCTGAAACAACCGGAAGGCAGAACCGAGACCATTCTGCGCACGAACATTGAGGAACAGGTGTCCAGCGGAAAATCGCTCATGCCCGAAGGATTCGAAAAGAAGATTACGACATCGGAGATGGCTCAGCTGATCGCATTCCTTCAGTCAGCTGCGAATGCACCGTCGACAGAAACACAGCCACTTGACATCGGCACACTTCCCGGCCTGATTGAACCGGAGAGTTAAATCGATGTGGCAGAAGTTTCACAGGACCGGCTGGGCCGACCGCTTCGTCGTAAGGTGCATCCAATACTGGGACAGCTGGCTCTGCAACTGACGCCAGGTATCGCACATGACACCAGGTCTGGTGAATTGTCACTGGACGCGATG
>JAJDEL010000902.1 GCA_029259835.1 Planctomicrobium sp.
ACTTTAATTCGGTCGACAATCGTTTCGACTAAGTAGTCTCGCTTGTGGTCGATTTTGGGAACATCTTCAATCTGATATGTCGTTCCATTAATTCGGACCCGCAAGAACCCTTGTGTTCCCAGGCGGTCCCAAAGTTTTTCGTAAGATTGACCGACCGCGATTTCCACAGGTGCCGCAAGGTAGAGACGTGTTCCTTCTTTGAGTGAGAGGACTCGCTCGACGATTTCGTCCGTTGTCTGGCGTGTGACTGGTGATTGACAATCCGGGCAGTACATCTGCCCCAAGCGAGTGAACAGAATGCGAAGGTAGTCGTAGATTTCAGTGACAGTCCCGACCGTGGAGCGTGGAGTCGCTCCGACTGTTTTCTGTTCAATAGCGATTGCGGGAGAAAGACCAGCGATGTGATCGAGCTTCGGTTTTGGCATTTGACCGAGAAATTGACGCGCGTACGCTGAAAGAGATTCGACGTACCGACGCTGTCCTTCGGCGTAGAGAGTGTCCATCGCCAGTGACGTTTTCCCTGATCCACTGGGACCGCAAAAGACACTCATTTGATCACGAGGAACGGTGATATCTACGGCTTGCAAGTTGTGTTGAGCCGCACCTCGAATCGAAATTTCTTCCAGCGAATCGCTCCGAATTCGCTTCGCAGTCGTTGGCGACTTTGCTTTCGTCTTCGCTGTCTTGGATCGTTTTCCGGGACGAAGAACTTTCTTGAGCGCCTGACCAGTGTAGGATTTTTTGCATTTCACAATTTCTTCTGGAGGACCAACTGCGAGAATCTGTCCACCTCCGGAACCACCTTCTGGGCCGAGGTCGATAACCCAATCCGCGGTCTTAACGACATCGAGATTGTGTTCGATCACTAGCACGCTATTGCCATCTTCAACGAAGCCGTGCAGTACTTCGAGCACTTTTTGAACATCGGCAAAGTGCAGGCCCGTTGTTGGTTCATCGAGCAAGTACAAAGTTTTTCCGGTCGAACGTTTTCCCAATTCGCGGGCAAGTTTAATGCGCTGTGCTTCGCCTCCAGAGAGTGTCGGCGAGGGTTGTCCGAGTTTCATGTAGTCGAGGCCGACATCGTGGAGTGTTTTTAGCAATCGATGAATTTTCGGATGGTTCTTGAAGTGTTCGACTGCCTCTTGAACGTCCATCTCCAGGACATCCGCAATCGATTTGTCGCGGTATTTCACTTCGAGTGTTTCGTGATTGAAACGCTTTCCAGTACACAGAGTGCATGGCACCCAGATGTCGGCAAGGAAATCCATTTCCAGCTTTGTCGCCCCGTGACCTTCGCAGGCTTCACATCGACCTTCCGCAACATTGAAGCTGAACCGTCCGCGCTGATAGCCACGGAGCTTGGACTGCGGGAGTTGAGAATAGAGATCGCGAATTTGATCGAGCAACTTCACATATGTCGCTGGATTAGAGCGAGGTGTTCGACCGATGGGCGACTGGTCAATATCGATTGCCTTGTCGAGATGTTGTAGACCGTTGATCCGTTTATAACTTCCGGGGTTTCCCTTCCCTTTATTGAGTTCTTTGTTGAGAACCTGCCAGAGAATGTCAGTGCAAAGTGAACTCTTCCCGGAGCCGCTGACACCTGTCACACAGACGAACGCACCGAGTGGAATCTCGATGTCGACGTTCTGCAAGTTGTTATGAGCCGCCCCCGCGATCTTCAATTTTTTCTTGGTTGGGGAACGACGCTTCTTGGGAATTTCGATTTCTTGACGCCCAGACAAGTATGCGCCGGTGACGCTTTTATTGCTCTGCATGACGTCATCGACTGTTCCCCGAGCGACAATTTCGCCGCCACGAATACCTGGTCCAGGACCAAAATCGATGATGTGATCGGCAGCTCGCATCGTCTCTTCATCGTGTTCAACAACAATGACGGTATTCCCCTGATCGCGAAGATCGAGCAGGCTGTCGAGCAACATCTCGTTGTCGCGTGGATGCAATCCAATCGAAGGTTCGTCGAGAATATAAAGAACTCCGACTAACCCAGAGCCAATTTGCCCAGCAAGTCGAATGCGCTGTGATTCACCGCCTGAGAGTGTCGGTGCTGTCTGTTCGAGTGAGAGATACCCCAGACCGCATTTTTGCAAGAAGCCTAAACGACCGCGAATTTCTTTGATCGCCTCTTCCGCGATCATTGAATTCGTTGAATCGAGATCAAGTTGATCGAAAAACAGGCAGGCATCATCGACAGACAATGCACAAACTTCCGGCAACGAGCGGTAAGGTTCGATGTTTAATTTCCTAACAGCTTTTGAACCGACACGGACGTTGCGTGCTTGAGGGTTGAGCCGTTCTCCGGAACACGAATGACAGGGAACAACTTCCATGAACTTTTCGAGTTGCCGCCTCCGCATCGGGTTTTTGGCTTTATGAAATTCATCGATCAGGTCTGTGATGTATCCGTTCCAGGTCCCACCATGTTTCCAGACTCCGCCGGAATGACGCCACGAATAAGTGATGTGCCGCTTCCCCATCCCGTAAAGAAACAACTTCTGTGCCTTCTCCGGAATGTCTTCCCACTTCATTTTCAAAAACGAACCTTTGAGGAGTTCGCAATCTTGCTCAATAGCCTCCGCGACACCTTTGAAGATATGTCGCCGCCAGCGACCGATCTTTCCGAATGCTTTGACCAGTTCAGTCGCCCCTTTGAAGATCGGCTTACCAGGATTTGAGATCAACTTCTCCAGCACGAAATCGTGCCGCATTCCGAGTCCTGTGCAATCAGGACACATCCCCATTGGGCTGTTGAAACTGAAAAGCTGCGGCGACGGAGGTTCGTAACTGATGCCGCAATCAGGACAGGCGTACTTCGCAGAGTAAAGTTTTTCAGTCGGTTCATCGCCAGCAGTCGCAACGATGAGCATTCCTTTGCTGAGCAAAATTGCCGATTCAATTGCTTCTGCCAGCCGTGTGCGCTGACCTTTGCCTGCGATCAATCGATCTATGACAATTTCGATTGAATGCTTGAAGTGTTTTTTGAGGCCAAGATCATCGGAGAGGTTGACGATGTCACCATCGACGCGTGCTCTTAAAAATCCTTGTTTCAGCAAGCCGGTGAACAGATCCTTAAATTCGCCCTTTTGTCCTTGCACTATCGGAGACAGGATTTGAAATTTCGTCCCTTCAGGCAGTGTGAGAATACTTTCCAGAATCTGGTCGGTCGTCTGCGCTGTGATTGGGTTCCCGCAGTCGACGCAGTGTCCTTGACCGACACGCGCGTACAATACTCGCAGGTAGTCGTAAATTTCCGTC
>JAJDEL010000903.1 GCA_029259835.1 Planctomicrobium sp.
CGCCCAGATTTTCGAAAATTGCGATGTGTCCGGCTGAGTCGCCAGCCACGAGATCCTCATCCCCATCTTTGTCGACGTCGATTGAGACAGGCGTTATCAATGCTCCAAACTTGAGGTCTGCGGCAATCTGTTTGAAGTAAGCTGGTGCCGAAAACCTTGCTCTTTTTTCCGCAGCCTTAGAACCGTTCGCGATGAGTGCCACTCGACCGTCTTCGTCACCGCAGATGATGTCGACGTCCCCGTCAGAATCCCAGTCGATAGCCACTGGTGTGATCATCTGAAGATTCATTTTGAGTTCACCAAGCTGCCTGTCGATTTCACCTCTCTGCTTCAAGTAATTCCCTGAATTGAACTTCGGCTTCGCACGACTTCCCACATTCTCAAACCACGTAAACCCATCCATGAATTCTCCGCAGATCAAGTCCAGATCGCCATCTTCATCGAAGTCGGCAAAGTTCGGCGATGGCATGCCGTAGACATCAACAGGCTTTCCACCAGCTTGAACCTGAACCGGCTTCGCAAACTTCGGACGAGGCCCCAAATACTCAGGCCACGCTTCCTTAGTCGGCAGTGATTTCCAAACAGCCTTCTTCTCACTAGCCACTAGTCCCTCAGCCCTAGACCCTTCCGCAACGTTCTCCACCAAATAAACATAGCCATGCAACGGCCCGTTCTTCCAATTCCCATCATCATCCCAGGCATCGTCCCACCCGTATTCGTCCCAGACGCCGAGGCCGACGATCACATCCAGGTCACCATCATTCTCCCAATCGACCAGCTTCCATTGATTCGCGCGCGTCCGTTTGAAAGGAAGATCAAGCTTGGTCGGCAATCCCAAATTGATCGGTTTCGAATATTGATTCTTCGGAAAATCCAGAAAAATCTTTCCAGCGGTACTGACAATCGGCTTACCCTCTATGTAACTCACTTGAACGTTCGACATCTTGTCAGCAATTCGAACCGGCGGCTCGAAGATCGGAAGGGTTGAGTGCCTAGTGGCTAGTGTCGAGGGTTTCTTTTCACTAGCCCCTAGACCCTCAACCCTAGACGCTCCTTTGTTTTCAAAGAAATACGTTCCTGAGAATGGCACATCCGGACAACTCACAATCAGGTCCATGTCGCCATCGCCGTCGTAATCCATCGGCAGCGGCCACGCCCATAACCCGACACCGAGATCAACCACGAGACCAGGGTTGTTGTATTTGATTGGCTCCAATTGATCTTCTGCCTGGACAACATATGGAGCCAGCAGTGAAAAGAAAGCCAGCAGAAATTTACACGCGTGAGACATCGAAAGGATTCCTGAAACATTTGAAATCGAATTGAGGAGCCACATCCTGAACGGTTGAGGCGGAAACTTCAAATCCATCCTAATCGGTCAGCCCGAACGAAACATTCAATATGACACAATCCTTCCTTGAAAGAGGGTGAGTTGTAAACGGTGGTTGTGCATGAGAAACGCTTTGTGACAGGCCATTTCATCAAATTCATGCCCACGAAAATCTCATCCGATGGATAAAAAGGTACCAATTTGATTTGGAATCCCCTACAATTGGTCTCCTTCCTTTTGCCCCTCCTTTGCTGATTTCTGCCTTGAATTGGTTTCACTCGGTTAGAATTCCTTCAACTCAATATCCCGCCATGATTCGCTGCACAGTTTTATTGCTGTTTGTTACGGTCAGTCGTGTTGCCCTGTGCGACCCGGTGCCGGAAGTTTCGTTTGAGCAAGACATTCGTCCGATCTTCAAGGCAGCGTGCTTTCAGTGTCACGGTGAAGAAGGTGTGAAGGAAGGCGAACTCGACATTCGCCTCGCCAGATTCCTGATTGCTGGTGGTGATTCAGGTGCGGCGATTGTGAAAGGCAACGCGGCGGAGTCTCTTTTGTTTCAACGTGTTCGTGACGGAGAAATGCCGCCGGAAGAATCGCATCACCTGAGCAAGAATCAAGTCGAGACAATTAAAAAGTGGATTGAAGCAGGCGCGCCGACGATTCGACCAGAACCGGAAACGCTCGAAGGTCCGCTGATTACACCGGAAGATCTGGCTCACTGGGCATATCAAATAATCTCCCGACCAGCGGTTCCAACTATTCAAGGAAGTGAACGAGTCAGCAATCCGATTGATGCGTTTATTCTTCGGCAACTCGAAGCTGACAAGTTTTCGATGACCGAACCTGCTGGCAGGCGAACTCTCATTCGACGTCTTTCCTTTGACCTGACTGGACTGCCGCCGACACCGGAAGAAGTCGCTGCGTTCGAGGCGGATGAAACACAGGATGCGTATTCCAAATTGGTCGAGCGGTTGCTCGCCTCACCTCGATACGGCGAACGCTGGGGACGGCACTGGCTGGATGTTGCAGGTTACTCAGACTCCGAAGGTTACTCAGTTGCAGACTTAATTCGCCCTGATTCCTGGCGATATCGAGACTATGTCATTCGCGCATTCAATGAAGATAAACCATTCAACCGGTTTATCCTGGAACAACTCGCAGGGGATGAACTAGTCACTTCTCCGATGAATAATCTCTCACCTGAAGATGCAGATTTTCTTGCAGCAACCGGTTTTTTACGCATGGCACCTGATGGAACGGGCGGAGCTGTGGACGATGTGAATCTCGCTCGCAACGACACGATCTCAGAGACGATTAAAATCGTTTCATCATCACTAATGGGAATGACGGTTGGATGCGCTCAGTGCCACGACCATCGCTACGATCCGATTCCACAAGCTGACTACTATCGGATGCGGGCAGTTTTTGATCCGACGTTTGACTGGAAAAAATGGCGGTCTCCGAATAATCGACGCGTTTCGCTCTATACCGATGCAGATCGTAAACTCGCCGCTGAAATCGAAGCTGAGGCCAAGAAAGTCGAAGCCACTCGAACGGTAAAACAGAAGGAGTTCATTGCGGCAACGTTTGAAAAACAACTGGCAAAACTTCCCGAAGAAATTCACGAAGCAGCAAAAGCGGCTTATGAAACAACTGCGAAAGAACGAACAGCCGAGCAAAAAGAATTGCTGAAAAAGAATCCCAGTCTGAACGTCAGCGCAGGCTCTTTGTACTTGTACGACAAAAAAGCTGCCGATGAATTAAAGAAAATGGCAGAGGAAGCCAAGACGATTCGTGGGAAGAAGCCGAAAGAAAACTTCATCCGCGCCGCAACCGAAGTTGTTGGGCAAGTCCCGGAGAGCTTCATCTTCAATCGCGGCGATCACGAACAGCCGACAAAGAAGGTGACGCCGGGCGGTTTAATGGCGGTCTCGCTTTCCTCGGAAGTTTCCGATATTCCAGACAACGATCCGCAATTCAAAACGACAGGTCGCAAAACTGCATTTTCGAAACGACTGACCGATCCTAACCATCCATTAACAGCCCGCGTGATCGTTAATCGAATCTGGATGCACCATTTTGGCCGCGGGCTTGTTGAGACTCCGACCGACTTCGGTAAACTCGGTGCCGAACCGACTCACCCGGAATTGCTTGACTGGCTGGCTGCTGAGTTCGTGAAATCTGGCTGGAGCGTGAAACACATGCACCGTCTGATACTCAGTTCCTCCACGTGGCAACAGGCGTCGTTTCGTTCAAGCGAACTGTCGACTGCCGATCCTGAAAACCTGTTGTACGGAGCCGCAAACTTGCGGCGTCTTGATGCGGAAACCGTACGTGATTCCGTCTTGTTTCTCGCAGGAGTCATGAACGATGAACTTTACGGCGAACCGGTGCCAGTAATGGCAGACAAGGTCGGTCGCTGGGTATTAGGTCTCGAAAACCTGAACGCTGGACGACCAGGGAAATCCAAGCCACTCAAGGGCCAGGAGTTCCGCCGTAGTGTTTATGTTCAATCTCGCAGAAGCCGTCCATTAGCAGTCATGGAGGCGTTTGACCTTCCTCGGATGTCGCCGAACTGCAACCTACGACGAGCCTCAACCGTCGCTCCACAATCGCTGATGTTACTAAACAGTGACTTTGCCTTGGGGTATTCGCAGTCGTTAGCAAAACGTGTCAATAAGAAGTCGCCCGAGAAGATCGAAGAGCAAATTCAGCTCGCTTGGAACCTCGTCTACTCGCGCCCGGCAGAGAACTCCGAAGTCTCTTCGGCACAAACGTTTTTGAAAGAACAGGCGGTGCTGCTCAAAGATCGCATCACTGTCAAAGAAGGTGACGCCCAACCAGCAATCCAGGCCGAGGCGTTCGCGAATTTGTGTCAGATGCTGCTCAGTTCAAATGAATTTTTGTACGTCGAATAAAATTTCGAGATGAGACAATGCAAGTGAACACCCATCAATCCCGTCGACATTTTCTTGCCCAAAGCTCGATGAGTCTTAGCTCACTGGCATTAGCATGGCTTATGGAGCGGGACGCTTTGGCGAATCCGAAGAAGCCGGCGACTGAACCGCTCAAGTTCGATACTTCTCCCAAGGAACCGCAAGTTCCACCACGTGCGAACGCGATGATTTCGCTGTGGATGCAAGGTGGTCCCAGCCATCATGATATGTTCGATCCAAAACCGGAGATGGCCAAATACGATGGGCAATCCTTCCCCGGCGAAATCAAATACGACAACGCTGCTCAAGCAAGTTCCAAAGTTTTCCACAGTCCCTGGAAGTTTACCCCACGTGGGGAATGCGGAATGGAACTCTCCGAACTATTGCCGTTCACGAGTGCTGTTTTCGACGACATCTGTTTGATCCGCTCGATGAAGACTGGTGTGAATAATCATGGTCAGTCAATTCGTGCATTACAGACAGGCCGAATTCTCGCAGGGCGACCTACACTCGGAAGTTGGCTCACTTATGGACTCGGAAGTGAAGCGGACAATCTGCCGGCGTTTATGGCTCTCATCGATCCAGGGCAACTTCCAGTGTTGGGAGTTGAAAACTGGCATAACGGATTTCTACCTTCAGCTTTCCAAGGAAC
>JAJDEL010000904.1 GCA_029259835.1 Planctomicrobium sp.
TCCGTTTCGCTCCAGACGAAACATCGCGAACCACCGCTCCAGAGGAATGATCCACTTCGTTTCTCGTTCTGTTTGTTGAACGCTGATTTTCGTCACTCCTAGCTGTTCTTCGAAGCGATAAACTGTGGAAAGAATATCGTCCGCCGCGATTTGCAAACGGAGTTTCAACCGCGAGAGTCCTTTCCCAATCACGCCATGACGCGGTGAGAGCAAGAACGCTGCGACAAACAATAAACCGCAGGCAACGGCAATCATGCCGGAGGTTCCGGCGTCTTGCACCTGATCGAAACCGAGTCGTTGAAACACCATCACCGGCGCTGTCTTCGCGAGAACGTGACCTAGCACTGCACTCAAACCTGCGACCAGCAAACTGATGGCAACCATCACTCCCAATCGATCCGTCAGCAGTATAGAGGTCGCGGCTGGAACGATCAGTAACCCGATGACGAGAATGCTGCCGACCGATTCGAATGCCATCACGACGCTCATCGCAGTCATTGCCATCAGGCAATAGTTCACAAGTCTGGCATTGATTCCCTGAACCGTTGCCATGTCAGGATCAAACGTCGCGATCCGAAGTTCCTTAAAAAACGCAGCCATTAAAGTGAGATTAAATATCAGCGACGCGCCATTCACGAGATACGCTCGCGGCATGTCGATTCCGAAGATCGTCACTTCGTCCCAGACAATCAGTTCCAACTGTCCGAACAGCACGCAGTCTGGATCAAGATGAACGTTATCCGCCTTGAGTCGAATCAGCAGCAGGCCCAGTGCAAACAAGGATGTAAACACCACGCCAAGCGCGGCGCTGCTCTCAACTCGACCGAGACGCTGAATCCATTCCGTCAGCACAGAAGTCAGAACGCCAATGATGACTGCTCCACCCATCAACAGTAATGGCTCTGCAGCCGAGTGCTCAGGCATCCAGTCGAAAGTGTTCGTCAGCCAACTTGCAAACAAAACTGCAATCACGACTCCAGGCAAAGCTGTATGGCTGAGCGCGTCACCCATCATGCTCTGACGCCGTAGTACCAGCCAGACGCCAGGTACCGCGCACGACATCGCTGCGAGAGCACCAGCAATCACCATGCTGGTGTCCCAGGTATGCCAGTCTTTCAGGAGTGTGAAAAATTCGTTGAACATTGATTTCTATAAGAGTTCAAACTCGGTGCTAAGCGATAAACCTTGCTGAGCTTCGATTGTTATTTCTCATTTCCTAGTTGCTTTGATCTTTCAGTCGCAGCTTGAACGGCGTTCATCATGATTCCTCTGAGTCCACCAGTTTCGAGTTCGTGAAGTCCGGCGATTGTTGTGCCGCCGGGACTTGTGACGGCGTCTTTGAGAGTGCCAGGATGCTCACCTGTTTCCAAAACCATCTTTGCCGCACCGAGCAATGTTTGTGCAGCGAGTTGCGTTGCAGTTGCTCTGGGTAATCCCATGAGAACTGCACCATCGCTCAGCGCTTCGATGATTTCAAACACATACGCCGGACCACTGCCGGAGAGTCCGGTGACAACATCCAGTGAATTTTCAGGAACCTGCACCGCAATGCCAACCGTACCCAGCATTTGCTCAACGAGTGCGGCATCTTCACTCGTTGCATTTTCTCCGAGTGCGAACCCTGCTGCTCCAGCCCCGACTAAAGCAGGCGTGTTCGGCATGACGCGAATGTGCCTGCTCGCTGGAATTGCTGCTTGAAGAGTCGAAAGCGTAACTCCGGCTGCAATCGAAACGAAGAGATGCTCTGCTGTCGCTGTGCCAGCGAGTTCCGCAAGAACTTCCGGCAGCACTTGCGGCTTGACTGCGAGAATGACAACTCTGGCGTGTTCCAGGACTGCAAGATTCTCTTCCGTTGTCCGTCCGCCAACTTGCTGTTCAAACGAACTTCGCGAACCTTCGAAACGATCACTGGCGAGGACGTTATCTGCCTGCGTAAATCCGGAGTCGACCAACCCTTTCGCCAGCGCGGTTGCCATCTTTCCAGCCCCAATCAATCCAATTTTCGTCGCCGACATGATCTGTTCTCGTATTCACTGAGCTGTGGATGAAAAGTCTATGACGACTTGTTAACCCCTGTTCTGATACCGCAGTCGTTCAAGAGTGCTATTTTTGCCTCGCAGACAACCGCGACAATCTTCCCGAGATGCACTTTAACCATGTGGGACATCGAATTCATCTGTTAAAGTCAGTGATCCTCTACCGTTTTTAATTTCGCGGTCATGATGTTGATTGTAACAAGTCGTTCCAATGCAAAACTTCGGAACATATTGCCTTAAATCAATCGATTGGTGATCGGTACGATTCGTTGGTATGATGTTCGTTGGGCGTTCCTCGGGAGATTCCTCCCTATTTTAGTTGTCATTCGGAGTCAGGTATGCCGTTAAATCGTTCGAAACAACGAGTTCACCCCGTCGGAATCGACTTAGGAACGACCTACTCTTGTCTCTCACATCTCACGCCGGAAGGACAACCGGTCACGCTTCCGAATCCTGAAGGCGAGCTGACGACTCCTTCAATCGTTTTTTTTGATGGGGACGAAGTCGTCGTCGGCACCGATGCGTTGCGAAATTCAATCACTAATCCGGAACGGGTTGTTCAACACGCGAAACGATTTATGGGCGATCCCCATAAGTGCTGGATCTTTGATGGTCACGTTTATCGTCCCAAAGACATCTCGGCACTGATTATTCGTAAGCTGCTTGACGGAGCGGAAGAACGACTGGGTCGCATCCGACACGCGGTTGTGACAGTGCCTGCCCAGTTTAGTGATGTTCAACGGCAACTCACAGTCGAAGCTGGACTCGACGCCGGGCTGGAACGGGTTGACATTATTAATGAACCGGTCGCCACGGCGCTGTGCCATGTCTTAAGTGAAGGGATGTGGTTTGCCGAAATTGCGACCGATCAGACTGTTCTGGTCTTCGATCTTGGTGGTGGAACGTTTGACCTGTCATTGGTGAAGTACAACAAAGAGGAAGTGAAAGTTATCGCCTCTGGAGGAGATTTGCGGCTCGGTGGTCTCGACTGGAATGAGCGGCTTCAGGAATTTGCGTGCGGTGAATATGTCAAGACTTCGGCAAACGATCCGCGTCTCGATCTGGAGACGATGCAATCTCTGGCGATTGAGATCGAACAAGTCAAGCGAAGTTTAAGCGTCCGTCCGAAAGCGTCGCTATTGATTCAGCATGAAGGACGACGCAAGAGTTTCCTGATTGATCGAGACCGCTTCGAAGTACTCACGAGCGATCTTGTTCAACGTACCGAGGATATCACCAAAGGGATGCTCAAGTTACACAGAAAAGGCTGGGCACATGTGGACTCAGTGCTGGTGACTGGCGGGGCGTCCCGGATGCCGATGATTCGGAAAATGCTGCAACGAATCAGCGGGACAACGCTGAACACAACGCTCTCTCCAGACCAGTCGATTTCCCATGGTGCCGCTTTTTATGCTGGGATGTTGCTCAGCGGTCGTGCCTTGGAAAAGTCATCTCTGGACAAATCAACTTCGTCACGTCTTCAGAAAATTCGTCAGCAAAGCGTGACTGGTCGCGCGCTTGGAATTTTGATTCGCGACTCAGAGACCAACGAGCGTCGGCCCCATTATCTTATTGAAGACAACACTCCCCTGCCGTGTGCGTATCGGCAAACGTTTGGAACTGTTGTCGAAAACCAGAAGCGTGTGCATCTTCATATTGTGGAAAGTGGAGCGACCGAAGGTGAAGAATTTGTAAAGTTGGGAGAGTGCCAAATCGACGATTTGCCTGACAACTTGCCCAGGCGATCTCCAGTGGAAGTCACAATTCGTTACGACGAACAAGGACGCGTTCACGTCAATGCCGTTGACCTGACCAGTGGTTTGCAAGCACGAACGACGATCCTTCGGGAAAACGAAGAGACAGACTCTGCCCAGCCGGAGAGTACATCACCAGCGACGACCAGTTCAAAAAAGCCGCAATCGTTAAGCAACGCATTTGAGGCAGACTTATTGAAAATTGAAGCAGAAATGGCTCCTGCGGAGCCTCAAGAACCACCGCAACCAGAGCAGAACGTTGAAGAGCCGACGCCATTGGTTCCTGCCAAGAAAGGCACGCCAGTAAAACGGAAACGGTCAGCGAAAGCTGGTGGTCCACCGAAGATATCAAAGTCAGTTTCACTTGAAGAAGCAGATCGACCAGTCCCGCTGTGCAATCGTTGTGGAAACGTTCTCGACAAGACCGGAACGTGCTCGGACTGCGGAAAGGTTCCAACGCGTTTGAAACTGAAAAAGAAAAC
>JAJDEL010000905.1 GCA_029259835.1 Planctomicrobium sp.
GATGATATGCCGGCGCATGTGAAGGCATCGATGATGGGGAGTTCGGTCAGCATTCCGATTTCAAACGGGCAACTCAATCTCGGCATCTGGCAGGGAATCTATTTATGTGAACATCGCGACCATGGCGGTTCGCGAAAGCTGGTGCTGACGATTCAGGGAGAGTGAATCGGTAGAAGCAGTTAAATTGCCGGGCCGAGCCCCAGCTGACTCGCGCTTAACGGAAGTCGTTCATTCACCCAACGATTGAATCACTTCATCGTCCGGGAAGATTCGTTTTGCGATCTCGGTCAGTTTTTTCTCGATGGGGTCGAACTCTTCTCCAGCGAGCGACTCGCCATTCCGGTAAATTTGGAGTTGCGAGCAACCGAAGCAGAAGAGGACATCGAGTTTGTCGTCACCTTTGGAGAACTCAATCCGGACGCCGTAGTCTGGTTCACAGCCCTTCGCGACATCCCATAGATAACTGTCGTTGGCGAGTAGCACGCTTTGCAGATTTTTTCTCTCTGCCTCCGCCACGGCAATCGGACCAGAAAGAATTTTGAAGTCGCTGAGCAATCTTTGAGGGTAGCTTTCCGGTGGCTGCCGATATGCGTTCACGGTGTCCGGACTCTGAATGATTTCAACAGCCTTCGCCCCACCGAAAAGTTGAACCACATTCGTACTCAACACGGGGGCCTGCGCAGGTTCCTCATGAACAGGTTCCGCGGAGCAAGCTAAAAATAATGAGATTGCAAGACAGAAAACGATTCTCGCTAAGCTCATGCTTCACCTCTCATCTCTACCAACGAACGCAATTGTTATTACAAACGTAGGAGATTGTATGGCGACTGATCACGAAGTGCAAAGGGAGAGAAGTCTAACGAAGGTTTGCATGACTCTGTGTCAAGATGCACAGCACCGAATCAAACTTTGTAAAGCGAACTCTGTTTGGGTTGAATTTGCTCTGCTGGCAAAGACCTTTCGAGGAGGCGAATTTCTGCCAGCCGTCGAGAGTTTTCATTCTGCTCCTGGCGCAACTTTAGATCTCGTCGTGATTCGTAGAGATAGAAAAACACAGCAATTCCGCCTGCAATCATTCCCAGCTTTCCGAGATTGTCAGGCATCGCGCGTCCAATAGAAATTCCAAGCGCTGTGCAACCAAGCATGGCGATCGTGAACCTGGAAATCATTCGGGATTCTGTATGTAGGTATTCGGTTTTCTTCTGCATTGGGCCGGTGCGATGAGATGTTTGAGGAGGATTATCTAACATATAGCTCAGCGATTGATGCTGCGCAGGCTCATTTGGGAAATTCCGTACTCCTACCAGTGAAAACACGTAAACAAACGAGGAGTGCCAGGAGTCCAGTAACCCAAACCCAGTGTGTTGGCCCGAAAATGAGGGTTGCGTTGATAAACATGAAGGCAAAGATTCCCTGAACCGACCAGTACCAGACTTTCGAGCGGTACGCCCAATGTGGCCCGTAGATCCACCAGAGAATGACATCGATCACCCAAAACAGAGCAAAGGCATGATTGACATAAATCCCGCCGCCCCAGCGAACACCGATCACTGCTGCCGTTCGTTCTGCCGTATGTTCGTAAGCAGCCGCATGGCTGAAATCGTGTACAAATGCAAACGCGGAAAGAATGTGAATCAGAAAGAGAACGTTGCCAGCAGTCCACATCCATCGTGCGGTGAGTGCGTTCGCTTCGATATGACCACTCTTTGAACCACGGTAATCACTCCAGCACCGCAGCAGATAGCAAACGACCACAATTCGTGCCGACCAGCGAACAAGGAGATCAGCGGTTTCTGCACTCAGGTCCATTGTCAAATTCAGAGGTTGTTTTTAGGTCGGTTTTGAAATTGCGGGTACTATTCTCAATCAGAAACATCCACAATCTTGAATGGGAAAAATTTTACAAGCCAGCATTGTAATCCTTGCACTGATTTGGCGTTAGGGACACTGGCGGGAAAGCAATCGCTGCCGATTGTGAAGACTTATCACAGGAACCTTCGAAGACAAGTTGACAGGCGTCACCGGCGGGGCATACAACCGATACAAGCCATGAGCAACCGCCTGATTCTTACTCTGGATTCCCGTTGTGCCGCAATTTTTGCGATGCACGTGCTGGCGGCGTGTGGATGTGCAGAGTCGAAAATTGAGCGGCAAGACAACACCGTCATTCCTGCTTCTCAGGCAGCACAGGAGAGTTCGTATCTTGCAGCGGCAATGCCTTTTCACACATGGAAGTATCTTGTGATTCATCACACTGCCACAACATCTGGTAGTGTTGAAAGTATCCATAGTGAACATTTACAACGCCGCGACTCTGCCGGAAATCCCTGGAAAGGAATCGGCTACCACTTCCTGATCGGGAACGGTCACGGCATGGGCGATGGAGAAATTCAACCGACATTTCGTTGGCAGCAGCAGATTGGCGGAGCACATGCCGGGAATCGTCAATTCAACAATTTTGGAATCGGTATCTGTCTGGTTGGAAACTTTGAACAGAACGGCCCCACATCTGCTCAAGTCAAGTCGGTCGGCGAGTTGATTGCTCGACTGAAACAAGAATTCGGCATCACTGAAAAACAAATTTTGAAACATGGTGACCTGAAGGCCACCGCATGCCCTGGACGGCTGTTTCCATTTCGGAAAATTGCAACCATCCCCCCTGCAGGACTGCAGTTGGTGGAAGGGAAAACAAGGAGCCGGTTTTCGAAAGTCGAACCGGGACGCATGGAGGGAATTAAGAATGTGGCAGCGATCCAACGGTCAAGAACTGCGAAACGCTCACCTGGAAAAAGTCAGTCCGATGAACGCGGCGCAGAATAATTCGAATACATTCCTCGAACGCTGGCAGCCCTCTTCCAGGGCGATTCATGCGCTGTTCGATTTGAGCTATTCTCTGTACGTAACAGAGAGCTATTCCGAAACATATGCCTACCCATTGATCGCCTATTTGCACGAAGGCTATCGCTCGGAAAGAGATTTGTGGAAATGGTTCCCGGCAATCAGTGACCAGAATTACCTTGGGCTTGGTGTGCGTGCACCGTTTCCTCACCCGCAGGGTTTGCCCGGTCAATTTGAATGGAAACTCCGCCGCCCGGATGCCTCCATCGCAGCGATTCGCGAAGCGGTTCAATCCGTTCAGTATGATTGGACGATCCACCCCAAACGCACCTATATTTTTGGTGAAGGTGATGGTGCCGTCGTCGCGCTGCAACATCTTATCCTTCAACAGTCTCTGGAATACGATTCCATCTTCACGAGCGGTGTCATTTGCCGTTCGCTTCCGCGTGGTTGGGCGGACTGGCTGCCACACATTCAAGAACAACTGAGTGGTCGCGTTCTGTTTCTCGACCCGATTCAAGATCCAGACGAACAGGCCGCGATCGATGCATTTTCTGAAGCCGGGTTGGAAGTCACTTTCGCTCACCCTTCAGCAGATGTGACTCCTCCAGCGGTCATCAACAACTGGATCATGGCGGGAATCAATACGGCAATCTTTTAGTAGCACACTTTAAGTGTGCGGCAAAACATCTTCTTTCGACAACGTGTTCGAATCCGTTTTAGAATTCGCTGACGATTTCGCCGCCGTTGCGAGTTCCTAAAGCGCGCCAGATCCCTTTGTCGAGATTCTCAGAAATTGAACGGATGGAGCCATCTACAAGAGCGACGTTGACCATACCGTCGTGGTAGCTGCGAGATGTAATGATCGAATAGCTGGGGCTTCCATTGACTCCATTCTTTCCTTCCTGCCAGGAGTTGTAGTCGCACTCATTGAAGATATTTGAGCCATCGCTGCAACTGACTTGGCTGTTCGGCGGCATCGTCGTCGTAAAACCATGATGATGCACACGCCCATCAGGCCATTCGGTATGCCCGGTGTTTTTGAATTGTGCGCCGCTGGCAACGATCATTTCAGCTGCAGTCACACTCGACGGAGCGGTCGTTGTCGATGGTCCACCGTTGCGTCGATATGGCGTCCAGGCTTTGACTTCTGCAGCAAGCAGCGTGTTGCTGGTTCCATCGGTAAACGCAGCCATGCGTAACTTTGCATTCGGATAGAACGCACCGTCACCGCCTCTGCCAGTGATTGGATCGAAAACAAACCACGTTCCGAAGTTAAAGCCATAAGTCGTCGGATAGAGTATCGGGCGTCCATTACCGGGGTCGCGGGCTTCATCGCTGCGGGGATCACTCGGACAGGCGTAAATCGGAATTTTCAATCCACTGATCGCCTGCTGAAAATCCCATGCAACAGTCAAATCAACCGAATTGTACAAATTCGCCTGATCCAGGAATGGCAAAATCCGACCATGCACTCCCCACGATCCATTATTGCCTGTCGCAGTGATTTCCGTATCAACACAAGCACTCGGCGGCAGTACCGTGGCGACATCAACATAGTTATGAATCGCCAGCGCAATCTGCTTGAGGTGATTCTTGCACTGCACCCGCCGCGCCGCTTCACGCGCCTGCTGCACCGCTGGCAACAGCAAAGCAACGAGGATCGCGATAATCGCAATCACGACCAGAAGTTCGATCAGCGTAAAGCCTTGACGTTTTTTTCTTTGATTCATCGATCTTTTTAATCCTTGAGTTTTACTGGTTCGCAAAGTCGTTTCTTGTCATTCGCCGCTCTCCCACACTCCTTACAAATGTGAGTCGCATTCCGAACGTAAATCGCAAATGCCTGCGGATCGCTTTTAATCTTCTTCGTCAGGTCACAAAGTGGTTTCGTCATACATGCACCAGAGTGCGTCTTCATGTCGTTAGTGTTTTGGGAGAAGGGAGCAATTTTATTGATTAGCGAGAGGTCTTCAACAAGCTCTGGTAGATTTTATGCGCCTGATGAAATTCGTCGAGGCTTTCCTTCGAAAGAACATTCTCGTGGCGGGAAAGTTCATCTTCGATTCGTCCGATCAGGTATTGCACTTCCTGCCGTTTCGGACGGAGAGGGGATTGAGAGTCGGTATAATTGATCGGAGCTGTGTGAGCGAAGCGGGGGCGACCACCGTCTTCTTGAAAGAACCTCGCAGCGACCCAAGCAGAACCATTGATTTTCAATTTTCCGCGAGCAGTGTACTCCATTCGCAATGGAGTTTTGTTGATGCTCACATCAAAGCCTGAGTGTTTCAAGTCAATGCGTTCACCGTTGATGATCAGTTCCACAGTGGGAGTTGACTGGATCGCTGAGTACCCGCGTATCACAACCTTGGCTTCGTGTTCGCCGTTGATGGCGATCTGAGATCCAGGTTCTTTGCCATCGATTTCCAGCATTAACATCGGTCCGGTCGTGACGAAGCTTCGTCCCGCCTTGAGTCCCTGTATCCATTTTTTATAGCTGAACCCATCCGGCTGATGGACATAAACCCGTCCAAACCCAATTGGGACTGGATGCACGCCGCTTGCTGTACCAGCGGACGGCTTTAAATCGAACCCGCAGTTGAGCAACGCGTAATAGTTTTGTAGCCCGAACGAAATCCAGTCTCGTTCGGTGTAAACCTGTGACTCTCCCAACTCGATGCCCATGTATTCCGGAATGTATTCTGGGTACCAGTTGCGAAACTTAAAATCAGTTCGCCAGAGGTGATTGTTTGTCAACTCAAACAGATCGATCCCCATGACCGGCACGAGCATCATCGACCAGGGCCAATTGTGCTTATCGAGATCAAGCAGCGCCCCTTGTCGCCGAGCCTCCATTGCAATCGGAGTGACAGGTGGTGTTTTCATTTGAAGTGGGGAGTGATGACCAAGAACAAAGACTGCGCCGAGAGGGTGCCTTTTTTTCTTAACGGAAAAGATCTCGTACTCAGTATTCACCGGCCAGATGACGTGCGTCTTATCAACTTTGATCAGTTCGGCAGGCGGGACTGCATCTGGATTCTTGTTTGATGTCGCTGGCGACTCTTCGGAGTCCGTCACCCAAGCTGTCAGCGGCAGCGCGACATTCAGGTTTTCTGCTTGAATCAACAACGGAAGGTCAGCAACTTTCCGATGAATATGTGTTTCACCGCTGTACCAGCCGAGCTTTTCCATGTTGATCCAACGACGTAGCGAAAGCTTGGCGTTCACCGGTGTCTCACCCACAGTAACAATAGAAGATTTGAGGATGTATTCTTTCCCCGCTTCTGCCGTGACGTGATACTTCCCGGCTGGCAGCTTGATGGAAAATGGATGTGCAGAAAGGGTCGTGTGTATTTCCTGACTCCTGCCGCGATCAACTTTGTACGGAACAGCCTGACCACCTGACGAATTCACGAGAAAGCTTTCGCCTTTTTCGTTCTTCACATAAACACGAGCCGGAATGCGATTGCCAGATTCAGCGTCGTAGATTGAACCGACCAGATTCGGCTCATTCGCTTTCGCTTCTTTTGCAATCTGAAGGTAAAACGCAACGGCTTTGTTGTAAGTTTTCTGAGCTTGTGGCTGTTCTTTTTTCGAGATGTTTCGTTGTCGACTGACCCAGAGTTGCTTGATGACATCGGCACACCAGAGAGCACTTTTTCTGGATGCTCGAATCGGTTTTTCGTTGATGATGACGTCGACAGGATTTGTATGCAGTTGAGGGAACTGGCGAAGCGCGACCCAACTACTTTGGTCGATCTGAACATCGAATTCGATATCGTGAATCTTTCCATCTGCCGGGACTTCTTTCATTGCGACAGCTTGGCCATTGACAATGATTTCGACCTTAGCAGCCCCGCCGGTGACAACATCGTCCGTTCTCGGTGCATGCAGATTGACAGTATCTCCCAGCATTCGCGCTCCATCGCCGGGCATCAAGTTGCCATACGCGACCGCTTTCGGGATTTCTTCTGCGAATGCGACTTTCGCTCGTACTTTCACCTTCCCTGCCTGCTCCAACGGAACGATTTTCTTTCCAGCTTGAGTTCCATTCACCGAGAACTCCAGAGCGTGTGAGAACCCATCGCAGACGTATGATTCTCCACGGGCGATCCCATTGCACCAGTCGGTGAAGTCGACTTGTTCGATGTCACCCATTTGCACATAAACCCGTCCTTGCCCAACACGGCGGCTGCTCATGCAAGGGAAATCGGTTTCGCCGCTCAGCTTCATCGGGATGCCGCAGTTCATCAGGTGATACCACGTATTCAGTTCCGGAATCCGGGCCGTATCCATCGCACTGATGAAGTCGCAGACACCTTCCGAAGCGGTGACGCAGATTTCGAGAGCGCCCCCTCCATTCATTTCCGGCACCGCAAGATTCGGAAGTTGATCGGCGGCGTGGTCAATGGATTTCACAAGCTCGTTCAGGCTTAACCAGTTGTTGCGGTCCTTGTCGATTACATCAAAATCTTCAGGCAGTAAGCCTCGTTTTGCTTCTAACGGGCTGATGAACTTATCTCGGTTAGCATCGAGTGCTGACAACAGACGTTGAGCAGCCTTCTCTGGATTGACATGCATCGCTGAGTGCGGATAGCCAGTCACGCCGCCTTGCTCTTTACACCACCGCATGACGGGAACAGTCCAGGTTGGCCAGTTTTCAATCGTTCCGTTTGTGTTTGGATAGTTTTGATCTTTGAGGTTCAATAAGCAGACGTGTCCCAGCGCTGCCGAGCCGAAGCCGCTGATTTCGAGATCGTATTTCAGTAGCGTTAAAGGTTCGCTAATCGCATCGGCGTACGGAGAGAAGAAGTTCCGCTGGTGCTCGAAACACGGTCCCCAAGTGAGAACACAGCCGACATTGAGTCCTTCGCCTTTGACTTGTCGAAACATATCCTCCGGGTTCACGCCTTGTGTCGGGTTCGTGTAATGCGAGCAACCCGCCCCGTGAATGTGATGGTCTCCACAATAAAATCCAAACTCAGTCGGCCCGATCCAGCGTTTCAAATTAAAAGTCAGTTCCGCGTCCGGCTCCGCAGCGACTGTCACTTTCTTCCGCTGCCGCAGGTACTCCGGTCCGCGCGAATATTCGACACTGTATGTCCCTGGCGGAAGAAGCACAGTCTCGCCGTCGTTGCGATAGATTTGAGGTTGGAAGAAGAAGTCCGGCGCCAACCGCTTCGCCAATGGTGGATAGACGTGACCAAGTTTGTCTCGAAACGTCAACCGGGCGGTCGTCGGTGTTGCATCGTCATCGAGAATTTTTAACTTCACGGGAATCACCGGCTGGATGTCGAATAAGACCGGCACTTCACCTCGGAAGCCAATGTCCTGTGTTCCTTGCCCAACGTCAAAACTGATCGATGCTTCCCGCTTTCCAGCTTCACTGGAGTAGATGAGTCCGATCGCATACTCGACCTTCAATCCGCTCAATTGCGAAGTCATCGGAGGTGAGTGAAACATCTCCAGATCAAGGAAGCGGTCGGTTGCTTTCTTCAGGTTTTGGTTCGCGTTGAGTTCCGTTTGAGCTTGCCGTTCCAGAATTGAAATTTCCGCTCCAGAATAAACAGCCCCGGCTTGCGCACTGGAAATCTTAAGTTGCCGCGTCACGGTGCTGTCATTCATCACCTTAATGAGAACTGGCGTGTAGCCACCTTGCTGCAAGATCGCTTTTGCTGGACCTCGCGCGACTTTGACTCGTACTTCCGGATTGAGCGAAACCAAAAACATCGCTGCCGGATCGAGTAACTTCTGAATTACAGCCGCGTCTCGCTGCTTGCCAGCCGTCTCAAGCTGCGTCACCAACTCCGGTGACAACGGATGTCCCAGGTAATTGAGTGCCTCAATGACTCGCCCCACATTCGCCGCCAACGGCTGCCCTTCCACAGCACCAACCGGTAATTCCTCCGCGCCAGCCAAGCTCAGACAAGTAGCGAAAACAAAGAATGCAAAACCAAGGCGACAACACTGAACACGCATCTGGAACTCCCTATCCACCGATTCAAATTCCACGGTTTACAAAATAGAATTCATCAGTGGTGATTGTTTCCGGTTGCGACCAGCAATGCAAACGGGTCGGTGAAGATGGTGAGTCCAGACCGTCCCACTTCTATTCGATGCGGACGACTCCATGAGCGGAAAGATAATGGTCTTCGACGTTCATCTCGTTCATCCAGCCGCGAACGACCAGCGTTTGCCAACTGCCTGAACCGATTCCTTTTCCGCTGTCGTTGTGCCACAACCAGGCTGGTGTCGGCCAGAGGCAAAAGCGGGGCTTCACTGCCCGGTAAAAATCTTGATCAACCCCGGCCTGACCGTGGTGCGCCATCTGTACATAATCTGAAGGCAGTTGTTTCTTGTACGCCGTCTGCATGAGTTTTCTGCCTCCCTCAACACCAAGATCTCCAGTAAATAACACGGACTTCTCAGTGTCCGAAACACGAAACACAATGCTTGAGTTGTTAATCGCATTGCCAGTGATTTCCGGATTCTTGATTCCCAAAATATCAATACGTAAACCGTCGATTTCCAAACGCTGCCCAAGTGATAGCTCTTCAACATGCTGATCACTTTTCTTCAATGCCAGATTGAACTGCTGAATTGTCTTCAAGTGAGCCGGTTCATGCTTTTCGATCCAGGACTCCGTTGGCATCGATCCGTAAATGTGATTGACGTGCAGCTTGCCGGGAGACTTGAGGACTTCTGTGAGTGTGTCCACGTGATCGGAATGTGGATGCGAAATGAACCACGCATCAACTCGGTTATCGAATGCAGCAAGAAACCCACGAAGATACTCCGCGTCGCCTCGATTCCCTCCATCGACGACAATCACTTTTCCATTCACCGTCCGCATGACGTATGCCATATGTTGGGTCGGAGTTCGGGCCGGGAGTTGCCAGAGAGTAAACGACTTTCGCTCTGCTTGAGGCTCATCAGCCCTGCTGATTTTTTGAAAGCTGACAAAGGTGCAAATCAATACTAGAATGCAATAGAGATGCCGATAAAACCGTCGCATGGGAACTCTCAGGTTTGTCTTGTTTAGATGGGAATCGTAAGTGATTTTACAGCGACACACCGACAACCACCAGTAACCGAAGACTCCTGAACTCACCTCGCCATAAGAGACGAACCACTGAGCCGTGGCACATGAAGCTGAATCTTCACACAACATATGAAAGACAAACATGATCGAAGCTCAGGACGTCTCGTCGAAACCTAATCAACGACCGCGGCGATTGTGGTCGCGGGTGATGATATTGATTCGGCGGATTCATCTTTACGCTGGTCTGTTTCTGCTGCCCTGGGTTTTTCTCTACGGGATTACCGGGGCGATGTATAACCATCAGAATCTGTTCCCAGAAATCTCGACTCAACCGGTTCCCGTTGGGACTCTTGATGATTCCGCAATGGCGGACTTCCCGACTCCGGAGGAATTCGCTCAGTTGGTTGTCGAGTCACTGGAAGCTTCGAGCGATGACGTGACGATTTCTCTCTCAAAAGATCATAGAGCGGAATTCACGAATGAAATGATGTTCGAAGTCTTTGAATCAGGCGATAGAAAGGTCGTTCATATCGATCCTGTCTCTAAAGCCGCGAAGGTCGTCAGCCATCCAGAAAACAAAAAGAAGCCACAGCCATTGCTGAATGACCTTCCCAACATTCAACTCGCCCCTGATCCACACGATACAGCACAAAATTCAGTCGCGACAGTTTTGAAGGAAGCCGGTATCAAAGCAGACGGAACTCCGAAACCGATTGGCTGGACGAAGCTAAATTTTCTGGCTGATGTGAACGGCGAGCCAGCGCGGGTCACTTATGTCCTCAAGGATGGTCATGTTGATGTCACGCGATTCAATGGTGACCATGAATTGTCGCTGCGGCATTTTTTCCTGCGACTGCACACGGCGCATGGTCAACCTCCGCACTGGAACGCCCGGATGTTCTGGTCGCTCTTCATCGATGTCATGGCGATCGCAATGGTCTGCTGGGGAGTTTCAGGCTTACTCATGTGGTGGCAAATCAAGCGAACCCGTCTCATCGGCAGTGCAGTCATTGCGCTGAGCGTGCTCACAGCAACCGTAATGTATCTCAGCATGCACGGGTTTTATGCTGTGACGAAGCTGTAACGTACTTCTGTAGAGCGAGTTCCCACCACTTGGTCACAAGTTCTAATCGTCATTGATTCTGGTCAACGTCGCCCGCAGTCTTTACTCTACTCAGCGACTGACTCACCCACAAACACAATATAGACTGAGAGACCCCATGGCTGAACTTTTCACCATTGGTAATTTGATGACACTGTTGATGCTCATCCTGCTGCAAGCGGTGCTCGGCTTTGATAATTTGCTTTACATTTCGATTGAGTCGAAACGGGTTGCGGAGGACAAGCAGAAGTTTGTTCGCAAGCTGGGGATCGGTCTGGCGATTGGTTTGCGAATTATATTGCTGATCGTTGTGGTGAAAACAATTGAGTCGTTCAAAGATCCGTTCTTTGAAATTCATTTGGAAAGTGTTTTTGAAGGTGAGTTCAACTTGCATGCGTTGATTACCCTTATTGGCGGGGGCTTCATCCTTTACACGGCAGTGAAGGAGATCAATCACTTACTTGCGATTGAGCATCTTGAAGGTGGCAGCGAAGAGAAGCGATCTATCAACGTTACGATTTTTTGGATCGTTGTTATGAATCTTGTCTTCTCGTTTGATTCAATTCTCAGTGCAATGGCCCTGACAGACAACGTTATTGTGATGGCAATCGCAATTATTGTGAGTGGCCTGCTGATGATCTACATGGCGGACCATGTCGCGGAATTTTTAAAGAAGAATCGAATGTACGAAGTCCTGGGACTGTTCATTCTCTTCATTGTCGGTGTGATGCTTGTTTCCGAAGGAGGGCATCTTGCGCATATTCATCTCTTCAGTTACGAAGTACATGCGATGACAAAAACAACGTTCTACTTTGTCCTGATTGTGCTGGTCATTGTGGATGTGGTCCAAGCTCGCTTTCAGAAAAAACTGGCGAAAATGAGAACACTCGAGGCAGGCAACTCATAATCAATAGAAGTGGCACCGCTAAAATTCAGGCACACGATTCTAGCTCATTGAGAAATGCAGTCATATCGCATAGCCTGTCTCGGACAATATTGAATTAGTTCACCTGGTATTTCTAAGATCTCCTGCATCGGCACTCTTTGAATGATTTCTTCATCAGGCAATCAGACAGATGGCGAAGCTCGCAACGGAATGATTCCTCAAGTGCGCGCTGTTCGACCAGAGCTGTTTCTCACTGCAATTGCAATCTTTGTTTTTCACGGTTGTGGAGTGGGTCCGCCGGACAACTCCTATCAGCCCCCTCCCCCTCCAGAGGTGAATGTTTCCAGGCCAGTCGTCCAAACTGTGACCCAGTTCATCGAAGAAAACGGTGAGACGGAAGCGGTTGAACGTGCTGAAGTCCGCGCCAGAGTGCAAGGTGTTTTGCAGGAAATTCGTTTTCAGCCAGGCGATGAAGTCAAGAAAGATGACGTCCTCTACGTCATAGAGCGAACGGAATTTGAAGCAGCAGTGAGGGCGGCAGAAGCTTCTGTTGCGGGTGCGAAAGCGGCCTTACAAGTTGCGAACGCTCAAGTTGAGATTGCTACCGTTGAAATCACCCGTGCTGGATTAGACTATAAGCGATTCAAGGACCTTTTTGACAAAGGTGCTGGGACTGAACAAGAGCTTGATGAATCAAAAGCGGCCCACGATGCGAGCATCGTGAAAAAAGAAGGAATGCTCGCGAATGTTGAAACAGCGAAAGCTGAGCAACAAAAAGCCGAAGCGAATCTGGCTCAGGTGCAACTCGATCTTGATTACACAACTGTAAAGGCTCCTATTAGTGGTGTCGTCTCCAAAACAGAAGTCACGGTTGGCAATCTCGCTGAGAATGGGACTCTTCTCACGTCGGTGGTTGACCGCACGCGAATGTATGCAAACTTCAACATCAGCGACCGTGAAGCTCTCCGTCTTCAAGAGGCAAGGCGTGCCAAGGGAGACCCTGATCAGCAGAAAGACAAGGATCGTTTACGAACGACTTCTGCATTCCTTCGCCGCGAGAACGACTCTGGTTTTCCGTTTGAAGGTTTGTTGGAATACATTGACCAGGAAGGGATCGACCAGTCGACCGGAACTCTCGCGATTCGATGCGTTTTTGAAAACCCAGACGACCTATTGATGCCGGGGCTGTTCGTTCATGTGCGAGTCCCAGTTGGAACATTGAAGGATGCGTTGTTGATTCCTGAACGTGCGCTCTTTCGAGATCAGGCTGGCTCTTTTGTCCTCGCTGTGAATAGTGAAAAGAAAATTGAGAAAAAGCCGGTTTCAATTGGTCAGACTTATGACGGAATGATCGTCGTCAAAGATGGCCTCGGAGCTGAAGACATGATTGTCCTCGAAGGGAGCCAGCGTGCTCGACCAGGGGTGGAAGTGACTCCGAATGAGTCGCAAGTTTCACCAACTTCGAATGCAGGCAAGCAAAGCAATTCTTCTGAAGAAGCAAAATCGACCAGCGATGCTTCAGCTTCTGAAGAGATACCACACGAGGCTGAGTAAGTCTGGTTTTTATACGTGGCATAGACACTGTGAGTTTTCAGACATTCTTAGCCGCGTACAGGATAATTCCGACGACTCCGACTCACAATAATGACCACGACTGATTGAATCTTCAATGTCACGCTTTTTTATCAATCGCCCGATTTTTGCGACCGTGATTTCGCTCGTGATCGTGATCGCTGGGGGCGTTTCGTTCTTTTCGCTCCCAATCGCGAAGTTTCCACAGGTATCGCCGCCAACCGTTCAGGTGAAAGCGGTCTATCCTGGGGCGAATGCGAAGACGATTGCAGAAACAGTCGCCACGCCGATTGAACAAGAAGTCAACGGCGTTGAAGGCATGCTCTATATGTCCTCGACGAGCGCCAGTGATGGTTCTTACACGCTGACAGTCACCTTTGAACTTGGTGTGGATATGGACATGGCGTCCGTTCTGGTTCAAAACCGCGTCGCGATTGCAGAGCCGAAGCTTCCGGAAGACGTGCGCCGTCAGGGAATCACGACCAAGAAGCAATCGACCCAAATTCTGCAGTTTATCACTCTCTCTTCATCAGATGGTCAGTACGACGCTCTTTATTTGAGTAACTATGCACTGGGGATTAAAGATGAACTCAGCCGAGTTGCGGGCGTGGGTGAAGTGACAGTATTTGGTGCTGGAGACTACAGCATGCGGGTTTGGCTAGACCCACGAGTCTTGAAACAACGCGGACTCACAACGCAGGACGTTGTTCAGGCAATCCAGGAACAAAATGTTCAAGTCGCCGCAGGTCAGATTGGCTCCGCTCCGGCCCCTGAGGGAACAGAGTTCGAACTCACAGTCAATACGCAAGGACGCTTGATTGAAGTTGAAGAATTTGAAGACATTGTTATTTCTGCTGGGGAAGGAGGAAGACTACTCCGAGTTGGGGATGTCGCCCGAGTTGAGCTTGGGGCAAAATCATATACATTTGATTCAACGTATCTTGGGCGACCATCAACTGCCATGGCGGTCTACCAGTTGCCAGGTTCAAACGCTATGGAAACGGCATCGTCAATTCGTACAAAACTGGATGAATTGCAAGCGGCAAACAACTGGCCGCAGGGAAT
>JAJDEL010000906.1 GCA_029259835.1 Planctomicrobium sp.
CGGTATTGAATCAAAAGCGCAAAGCAATGGTACGTTTGCATTCAAGGAAATCAGGTACTCTTGCGAGTTACGTTCTGTGCCTGAGACACATCGCTTGCATTGTCTTCCTGTTCTCAGTGTCGTGCGACGGGCAAGTATTCAGTGCGGATACTGATCGAGCGAACATTGTGTTGATCCTGGCAGATGATCTGGGGTACTCGGATGTGGGTTGTTACGGCGGTGAGATCGATACGCCGAACATTGATCGACTGGCAGAAGAAGGACTCAGGTTTTCGCAGTTCTATAACTGTGCTGTTTGCCGAACATCGCGAGCCGCCTTGCTGACGGGGCTGCATCCTCGGCGCATCAAAGGGCGGATGCTGCACAACAACATGACGACGCTTGCTGAGGTTGCAAAGTCGGCGGGCTACCGTACCAGCCTGATTGGTAAATGGCATTTCCCGGTTACCAAGCCTCAGGATCGTAGCCGATTGCCTACAAAACGCGGTTTCGAGACATTCTATGGTTTGGCGGCAGGCTGCTGCAATTTCTTTGATCCCTCGAAGCCGTTTCCTGATTACTACCGAGGACAGGGACCGGAGCCGTTTCTTGATCAGGAAACGCCAATCAAGGAGTTCCCTCCAGACTACTATACGACCGACGCGTTCACGGATCGCGCGGTGGAACAAATTCAGGAGTTCGCCAGTGCGAAGGACAGAGCGCCGTTTTTTCTGCACCTCTGTTACACAGCTCCGCATTATCCGCTGCATGCCAGGCCGCAGAGAATCGCGAAGTACAAGGGGCGTTTTGACGATGGTTACTTTGTGATGCGGGAGCAGCGCATCGAACGCCTCAAGAAACTGGGGCTTATCGATCCGAACTGGAAATTGTCAGAGCCTGATCCTCAGCAAAGTCATCTGACTTATGATTACGCAATTACTCCCTGGGAAGACGTCGAGAATCAGGTACGCGAAAAACGGCGCATGGAAGTCTACGCAGCAATGGTCGATTCGATGGATGAGGGGATCGGTCGTGTCATGGATATGATCGAAAGCAGGGGCCTCTCAGAGAACACGTGCATCATCTTTCTGTCCGATAACGGTGGCTGCGCTTCGCACTCAGGTTATCAAAGTGCCGACGTTCGCCGGGCACACGAAGCCTACAATAGAGCTCTGCCGGGCAGCATCGACACTTACGACTACGTGGCCCAGGGTTGGGGATGGGCGCAGAATGCTCCGTTTCGTCGCTACAAGGTATGGACTCACGAGGGCGGCATTTCCACGCCGATGATTGTCCGCTGGCCAAAGAAAGTTCGAGCAGGCACACTGACGCATCAAGTCGGCCACGTTGTGGATTTCATGCCAACGCTGGTCGAAATGACCGGTGCGACTTATCCCGAAAAACGTATCGAAACGTCTGTGCTGCCAACGGATGGAGTGAGTCTGTTTCCGGTGTTTGAAGGGAAAAATCGAGTCGGACACCAATCGATTTGCTGGTACCTGTATGGCAATCGTGCTGTACGACAAGGGAAATGGAAATTGGTTTGGGGAAGCAACGTTAAAAAATGGGAACTCTTCGATATGGAAGCAGATCGTACGGAAACAAACGACCTGGCTGCCGAAAATCCGCAGCTTGTCGATCAATTGGAAGCCGAGTGGTTGAAATGGGCAAAGCGTACGGGCGCACCGCTGAAAGGAAACGTTCTATGACTGTCCGCTTTGAAACATGCATGCTGATGGCGATGATCACCTGTGGCATTGCGATCACAACGACACCAGTCTGCGGTGCGGAGCCGACAACGCCGGTTGATAAACAGAAATCGCTGACTCATCCCGCACAATGGCATAACGCCGACAAAGCGGAACGCGTCACGGACATGAGTCGTTGTTTTCCCGCCGAGGCTCTTTCTGATCGTCGCCATCATGACAAGTGGAAAGTGTTTGAGTATGAAACGGCCGAATTTTCGGGAAATTGCATATCAATCGGTCGCGAATCTTCGGCCCCCGACCTCACCTTGAAACTCGGGAAACAAGGCTGGCATGCCGTCTACATCGGCCTGAGCTCGATCACCAATCTGGTTCGTCCGGCAAAGAATAACGTCGAAGCGAAATTTATGAGCGATCCGTCCTACACGCGTGTAAGTAACCGACTTGATCTAGCTTCGCCACGTCGTGATGTGCTGGAAGAGGTATTTCTGGGAACTGCCGATCTGACTGACAACGACTTGCAATTCTCCATCGTGCATCAAATGCCCGCGCGGATTCACTACGTTAAAACAATCCCACTGACCGTTGAGGAAGTCACTCAGGTGCTCTCCGATCGTGCTCAAACGGCGACAAAGACTTCGGTCGCCACCTTCGATGGCTTCACCTGGATCCACCCGTTTCGACCGCAAAACAGGGCCGATCTGGCGGCGACATTCTCTGACTATCGCGACAGTGACTTCAAGACATGGTGGTTTCAGGTTGGCGGAGCTGATCTTGTGCATCATCCGAGCAAAGTTGGCAACCTAATGGGTGGTCACCTGGATTCGTTTCCTCGGCCCGCTGATCGCGAGTATGTCGAGTCGGTGCGTCATCTGCATCAACAGGGGATTGATCCATTGCAGGTGGCGGTCGAAGAAGCGCACGCTCAATCTGCGGAAATACTCGTCTGCCTGAGGGCCGCTGGCTGGAAAGCTGCACCACCGTGGGAGGAATTCTTTAGTAGCGAGTTCTATGAAGCGCATCCCGAATGGCGCTGCGTTGATCATGACGGAACCCCGACAATGCACCTCAGCTACGCTGTCGAGGAAGTGCAGGATCACCTGATCGATGTCTATCGCGAGGCGCTGCAACGCGGAACCGATGGTGCGGGGTTTCTGTTTCATCGCGGCATGCCGATGATGCTTTGGGAAGAACCGTTCCGTCAACGGTTCTTCACGGAGTTCGGTGAAGATCCACGCCAGGTGGCAGAAGACGACCCGCGTGTGTTCCAGCTTCGCGCGAAGATCGTCACTGGGTTTATTCGCAAAATCCGAGCGGTGCTGGATGAAACGTCTGCCGGTCGCGGAGATGCAGATCATCGACTCAAGCTGGCCGTGTCAACATTTGCCACACGCGACGATAACAGGAAGTTTGGCCTGGATGTTGAACGGTGGATCGAAGAGAAGCTGGTTGACCAGATCGGCATTGCATGGTTCGCTTTCCACACCAGTGGACTGAAAACAAAGTCGGGAGATACGTCGTATTACGAAAGCATTACCAACGGCACGGATGTGAAGATCTTCCCTTTCTATGTCGGGTGGAAAATGCCAAGCGCTGAGGTCTTACTGCAGAACGTTGCCCGCGACTACGACCAAGGAGCCGACGGGATCGCAATCTGGGATCCGAATCAGTTCGTTAACTGGCAAAGTGGCAAGCAACCGTATTGGCCCCTTGTGTCAAAGCTTGGTCATCGCCAGCGAATCCGCGACGGCTCGCTGCTCTATCAACCTGTCGCAACTCCGCTCACACGACTTGGTGAAAACCACTACAGTCGCTGGTACCCAAACACCGGTTTCTGACAAAGGGAAAAGACTGCTGGTTTGATTGACCATTGTGAAGATCAACGGCACAGAGGTTTTGCAGGTCAATCACAGCATTCCACAATTCGTCAGGGTAAATGAGCCGCAAGGCACGGCACAATTAATGTGTGCGAGCGGGCAAGATCCCATCAGGTCTAAAATCGTGAACACCGCCTCCCCAAGTAAGATCGTAAAACGAACACTCTAAATGCGCTCTAATTCAATAACTTCTCCTGAAGCACGACTGGCGATGGGGCTTTCGGAAATGTTTTGATGTATCAAGATAGGATTTCGTGGACGACTCGACCTTGCACGTCGGTCAAGCGAAAATCTCGACCGTTGTACCGATATGTCAGCCGCTGATGATCGATCCCCATGAGGTGCAGCAACGTCGCGTGAAGATCATGAATGTGAACACGATCCTTCACAGCATAGTAGCCGTAATCGTCGGTCTCTCCGAAATGAAACCCAGGTTTCAAACCACCTCCAGCCAGCCACCAGGTGAAACCATGAGGATTGTGATCGCGTCCATCATTGCCTTCAGCGGTCGGAGTTCGACCAAACTCGCCACCCCACATCACCAATGTCTCATCCAGCAGCCCGCGAGCATGGAGGTCCGCCAGCAATCCGGCAATCGGCTTATCGACGGCGGTAGCTAATTTCGGGTGGTGCTTGATTAAGTTTGAATGATCGTCCCAGGTAATACTTTCCCCTTCGCGATGAGTACATTGAATGAACCGCACACCACGTTCAGTAAGACGTCTAGCTAAGAGGCACTGCCGACCGAATGCGGCGGTTTGCTTGTCGCCTGTTCCGTAAAGCTGGTGAGTCGCTTTTGATTCTGCTTCGAGGTCCAATGCTTCGGGAGCTTCTCTCTGCATGCTAAACGCTAATTCGAAAGAGCGGATCCGCGCATCGAGAACACCATTTGCGCCAAGACCAGAAAATTGATGCTGATTTAATTCCCGCAACAAATCCAACTTACCACTTTGCAGAGATCGTGTTGATGATGGATCGAGATCGTTGATTGTTGGCACCTTGCCAAAGACGCGAACGCCCTGATGTTGAGCTGGTAGGAACGAAGCCCCAAAGTTCTGTACGCCACCATGATTCAGCGTCGGGTCAATGGTGACAAAAGCTGGAAGATTACTGTTTTCACTTCCGAGTCCATAGCTGATCCACGCTCCCATGCTTGGGCGGACGAACGTATCCGAGCCGGTGTGAATTTTCAGAAGTGCTCCGCCATGTGCTGCATTCGATCCGTGCAATGAATGCACGAATGTCATTTTATCGACGTGCTGAGAGACGTACGGAAAAAGCTCACTGGCCCACGTTCCTGATTCTCCGAACTGACGAAATTCCCAGGGGCTGGCAAACAAGTTCTTCGTCGGTCGAAACTGAATGCGTGGTTTGTCGAACGGAAGTGGCTTGCCGTGATCTTTTTGCAGTTGCGGTTTATAGTCAAATGTATCAATAGACGATGGCCCACCATACATAAACAGAAAAATGACTCGTTTGATCTTGGGAGTCTGAGTTGGTCCGCTGGGAGTAGCGGTCGCCGATTGAGAATAGAGCAACTGTGACAGCGCTGGGATCGCAAACCCAGCTGCGGCATTCTGGAGAAGTTGTCGACGGTTGAAAGACATGAATTTCTTATCGGATATGAATAAACTCGTTGGAACAAATCATAGTATGGATCAAGTGTTGCCAGACGGAAGACTCATCATCAGCCGTACTTGACTCTTCATTCAGTTTTCTGACAAGACTTGCATAGCCAGCTGAGAGCGTTCGCACTTCGGCTTCGGTCGCAGGACGGCCAAACAGTTTGTGTGAGAGCCAGTCAATTTTACTCCCCAAATCGTTCTTTTGTTCCAGGACATCATTTGCCAAGGATTTAGTACGGTCAATGACAAACGGATTGTTCATCAGGAAAAGCGCCTGTTGAGCAACCATTGTTTGTGGACGAACACCGACGTGCTGTCCGTTTCCAGAGACATCGAAAATCGAAAACATTTCATAACTGCGAACTCGAATGAGCGGCAAATACACCGCACGACATCGGTTCTGGTATACCGCATCATCAGTAGTCATTCTCACACGCTTCTTGTTCGGTAACTTGAACATTGTTCCTAGTGGTTCTCCTTCCAGTTCATCAGACACTGCCAGCAATGAATCACGAATCGCTTCGGCTTCCAGGCGGCGAATTGGATACGTTGCGAGCAAACGATTCTCGGGATCGAGATTGGTCGCTAATTGGTTGAGGTCGCTGCCTGAACGATACGTCGCTGAATTCATCATCAATCGGTGCATCTGCTTCACTGACCAGTCACTACGCACGAATCTGTTTGCTAGCCAATCGAGCAGCTCCGGGTGGGATGGAAGCTCTCCTCGCGTTCCAAAGTTCGAGGATGTCCTGACCAGCCCGTATCCAAAATGGTGCTGCCAGATTCGATTCACCATCACACGAGCCGTCAAGGGATTCTCTGCGTTGGCAATCCAGTTCGCCAATTGCAGTCGACCATTTTCTCCATCAGGCACATTAAACGCAGTAACGATATGGTCAAAGACTTTTGGACTTCCACGAGCAATCGGTTTGTCACTCAGGTTTGTGTGATTTCCACGAATATGGATCGGAATATCGACCGGCGTTGTAGCATCGACAGCCATCACTGACGACGTCTCTGGAATCATTGCCTCGATTTCTTGAATTTTCTTCTTGAGTTCAGCAATCTGGCGATGAATCTTTGGTGAAGAAGTGACATTTGCTTTTCTAATAGACAACGCTGGACCGACCACTCCGGTTTCGATGAGATGCTTCTTCGCAGAAAGACCGATCAATCTTCCACCAAAGTGGCCGACCGAATCGAATACGACATCTGCGTCAAACTTATCAAAGCTCCAATGAAGAATTGGGGAAACCGTCGGCGATTGCTTCTGAAAAAGTCTTAAAACCTGTTGATCGTCGAGTGCTTCGTCAAAAATGAGAACTTCATCGACATCCCCAATGAATTGCCACTGGCGAGAGGACTCTCGCCGTCCCACGCCGAGAATACTGAACGGAGACGTCGTGACATTCAACCCGGTTGCAGCGAGTTGTCCGTTAACAAATAATTTGAGTTGTTTCTCTTCAGAGTCAAATGTGAGGACCAGTTGATGCCATTCACCGTAAGCGAGCGGTTTAGGTGCCGTGAGAATGGTGTGCGGTTTCGTCCCGTGGTTCCAAACTATTCGAGGAGTGTGACCACGATCAAATCCCAAACTGTGT
>JAJDEL010000907.1 GCA_029259835.1 Planctomicrobium sp.
GAAGCATCTCTTGCAAATCGATTCGATAGCCGGGAGACTGACTCGTTTTGCATTCGCATATTGACGTACTGCACTTCTGAATCGAGACCCGACGCATGACGCCCCACAAGCCACGGCGATTCCAATCCAGACTGTTCTTGATTGCTCTGCTGGCGGTCATCGTGGGAGTTGCTGTTTGGAGAACGGGTCAAAACCAACCAGAGCCTCAGCCAGAACGAACGGCCGAGGAGATCTATTTTCTTGCAGAATCAGCGATTCACCAGAACGACTTAAAAACGGCGCGTTTGCTCCTCGATGAATGCCTGAAACGTGATCCCAAGCATGTCATGGCGAGACTTTATTTCGGACAGACGTTACTGGAAGATGGCGAAACCGAACGCGCGATAGAACTTTGGAGATCAATCCGCACTGGCAAGCCAGATCAAATTGCTACAGCACGGCTCCTTGAAGGAGCCGTTGAGTTGAGACGTGAACGTGTTGATTTGAGCCGCGATCTTTTCGAGGAAGCGATCCGCATCAACCCTGATTACATGGACGCTCGTGAGAGGCTGACTCTCATTTATACTATGCTGCGACGCCCTGACTCCCTGACGGAACAATTGAATGAAATTCGACTGAAACGACCTCTTACAATTCAAGAACTGGTTTTCTACACAGTTCCGCATACCTCTGGGTTCCCACCTGAGGAATCACTCCCGCCACTGCATTCAACACTCAAGGCAAATCTTGATGACTCGGACACACAAACTGCATACGTCGATGTGCTTCGAGAGGAAGGAAAAACGGCACAAGCCTTAAGTTTTATCCAGCAAGTGGAAGAGAATTCGACGAAGACAGACAAAATTCTGGCTCAACAGATCCTGTTACTGCTTGAGGATGGACAACTCTCCGAAGCAATCGATTTTTGTCAATCGAGACTTGCGATTGAATCGCAATCCAAAGAACTCTGGTATGCGTGTGGTCGAGTTGCCTATGAAGCAGGACTCTGGGAGACCGCAGCAAAATTCTTCCAAAACGTTGAGGTAGTCGATCCGAATCATCGAGAAAACTGTTACCACCTCGGAATGACGCTCGAACGTCTCGGACGCGGAAAGGAAGCAACAGAATTGCTTCAAAAATCGGTCCTCCTGGACGATCTCCATTCCCTTTGCGTACTCACCACTCGCTACGAAGATTCTAAATCCCCACGCTTGCTGCCAATCCTGATCCGAATTGCTGAGAAACTTCACGAACTGAATCGATTTGAAGAATCAGCTCAGTGGTATTCACTCGCCCGTCAAATTGCCCCTCAGGATCTCGAATTGATTTCGCAACACGAAGCAGTCGTCAAGCTAGCCACTGAATATTCGTCTCTTCAGCCAGTAGAACCACTTCAACTCACGCCGCCGCTTTTTCCAGAGGTTTCTCCGCTCAATCAAATGACGACACCGAGCAAACAAATAATTCGCAACGAAACTGCTCCAATCAAGTTTGTTGATGTCCATTCCGAAGCCAATATCAACTTTCAATACTTCAATGGAGAATCTGGTTTTGCACACCTCATTGAAAGTATGGGAGGAGGCGTCATCGTGATTGATTACGATGACGATGGTTGGGAAGACCTCTACTTCCCGCAAGGTTGCGGCATCCCATATGAGGCCGATTCCATAGAACATCTCGACCGCCTGTTTCGCAACATGAACGGGAAACAGTATCTCGATGTGACTCCCGGTTCTGGTTTGGGATCGAATGCTTATGGCCTGGGAGGGACGGCTCTGGATTTCAATAACGACGGCTTCGACGACCTTTTCATTTCCAACATGGGGCGTAACAATTTCTACTTAAACAATGGTGATGGGACCTTTACGGAAATTGGAATCGAGTTGGGTCTCAACGAAGAAGAGATGAGTACATCCGTTGCGACTGCAGACTTTAATGGGGACTCGCTCATTGATTTGTATATCACAAATTACGTGAAAGGACTCAAGGTCTGCCAACTTCCGGATGGCACTTATCGTCCTTGCGATCCTGCTAGTTTCGAAAGCGAACCTGACCGACTGTTGCTCAATGATGGCAAAGGAGGGTTTCTGGACATCTCAGAGAAAGCGGGAACCAAAGTTCCGAACGGCAAGGGCTTGGGAGTCATCGTTGCAGATTTCAATGCAGACCGGCAGGTGGATATTTATGTGAGTAACGATGGTGTGCCGAACTTTCTGCTTGAGAACATCAGCAAACCTGGCGATGAATTCCCAACTTTTAAAGAGCGCGGACTTGTCTCAGGCGCTGCGCTCGATGAACAAGGGAAATCTCAAGCTGGGATGGGACTGACGGTCGCCGACTTTAATCAGGACCAACGATTAGATGTATACGTCACGAATTACTATCTCGAACACAACACTCTCTATACCAATTTTGGAGACCTCATCTTTCAGGATGACACTCGTAATCGCGGCTTGATGGAACCGACTCTGCCAGTTCTTGGATTTGGAACTCAAGCGTGTGATTTTGATTGCGACGGTGACGCCGATCTCATCGTGGCGAACGGTCACATTTTTCACGATGAGTCCGGCGACCAACCTTGGAAAATGTCTACTCAATTCTTTCGCAATCGCGGAGACGGAAGATTTCAAGTCACTTCAAAATCTGCTGGAGAGTATTTCCAGAAGCCATGTCTCGGGCGCGGCGTTGCAACGCTGGATTGGAATCGAGACGGCCTCTCTGATGTGGTTATTGTTCATCAGGACCGACCCATCGCTCTACTAGAAAACCGAACTGATATTGCCACTTCAGTTGCGACTGTGCAGTTGGTCGGAACGAAATCGAACCGAAATGCCGTGGGTGCCGTTCTATATCGCGTGAACACATCTGAAGAACCAACACTTTTGACTACGCCAGATGGAAATTACCTTTCCTGCAACTCACGAGATAGACTCGTCCCCTTTCCGCTTGCCTCAAAGGCTCAAACCATTCAAGTGATGTGGCCTAGTGGAGAGAAAACAACTCACCGGCTTGATCAATCTCAATCCGATAATACCGAGAACGAACTCAGACGCTGCGTTCTAAATGAAGATGGGGACACTTTTCTGATGCCGAATTTTGGGGCCCAACCCGAACAACCGGTTCAACCAGACTAGTAGCGGTTCTAATTCTAATCGAAATGCCTCTAAACATTGAACAAATGACATCGATCTGCGGTTTTTGGACAAATTCTAACCATCCATCAGAAGCCAGTCAGTGTTGAGAAATCAAAGCCAGCAAGAACACAGATCACAATAGAATTGATTCAGAGACTCAACCAATGTCAAGTGCAGCAAGATCGCAGAACATCCAAATGCGATCTGAATCACTGTTGTTGAAAGCGACATTCAACTCCGTTTAAAGCTATAGACCAACGAATTCAATTGACGATGCAGTAAAGCACTGTTACCTTACATCATCACTTACCTATCTGACCTCTGCGTCGTTTCGACATTTCCGGCAGGATTTTTGGAATTTCAACATTTATTTTTCGTTGGATTTTTTCCAATTATTTTCATTTTTCACTTTTAACGAGGAACTCCACATGCGTAGACCATCCTTTAAACGAAGGGCCTTTACACTCATTGAACTTTTGGTGGTGATTGCGATCATCGCCATCTTGGTTGCATTGCTGCTGCCTGCGGTTCAACAGGCCCGAGAAGCTGCACGTCGAACAAGTTGTAAAAACAACTTGAAGCAAATTGGTTTGGCGCTCCACAACTACCACGACACGCACGGCTCTTTCCCTCCACCAGCGATTTTCAGTTACTTCCCAACGACAGATCGAGTCGGAGGACTTCCACGGAACCACACTTGGATTGCAATGGTTTTGCCGTTCATGGATCAGGCTCCGCTCTACAATCAGATCGATTTTTCTGAGCGAATGTGGGATTCCGGTAGAACGCCAAACTGGCAGCAGACCGGAACCGGTAAAGACATTGTTTCAGTGAGGATCAAGACTCTGCTCTGCCCATCTGACCCTGGTTTCGCTGGCAACAACAATCTTTCACACGGTGTCGCTCAAACGAACTACGCTGGAGCCAACGGCTGGGACTGGTGGTTCCGTGCAGGCCATCCACTCTCTGGAGTTTTCCAGAATGGTGGCAATGCTCGGATTCGTGACATTACGAAGGGGACTTCCAGCACGATCATGGTTGGAGAAGTTTCAACTCAGGGGTAC
>JAJDEL010000908.1 GCA_029259835.1 Planctomicrobium sp.
TATGGTCGACGTGCACCCATGGCCGTCAGCAATCCGATTTTTGTGGACGTCGACGGAAACGGCTTTCAACACAACTCCGATAAACTCGATTTGCCATTGCCCGGAGCCGACGACTGATGCAGAAGCAGGCAGTCACCGCTCAGGTTATTGTCCTGAGACAGAGAAAACCCAATGACGAATGGGCCTCTCTGGTTTCAACGCCACGTCTGAAAGTGCTGACATGAAAACAGGTTTGATATTATCCAGCTTGCTGTTCCTGAGCCTGCCATGCGAAGAGGCCGTTCAAGCGCAGGTAGAAAAGGGTTCTCTACCGAAAGGGTATCGAGAGGTCGGTCCTAATAAGGAAAAAGCCCTACGGGAGTTGTGCAAGGCAACAGCGGAGACAGGATTGTTCTCTGGAGCGGTGCTTGTCGCCGAAGGAGGAAAGGTCATCTTCAAAGAAGGGTTTGGCGAAGCGAACCGTGAGTGGAACATCCCCAATTCCCCCGATACTAGGTTTCGCCTTGCCTCCGTCAGTAAACAGTTCTGCAGCATGCTTGTGTTGCAGTTGGTTCAGGAAGGCAAATTGAATCTGGATGACACGATCATCGATCACCTGCCTTATTACCGCAAAGATACCGGAGAAAAAATCACACTGCATCATTTGATGTCGCATCAATCGGGCATCAAGGATTTCACTGCCAGCTACGACTATCGCGGAACGATCTCTCGTTTGACCTTCAGTAAAGATGAATTCATCAAACAACATTGCAGCGGAGATTTGACACATCAGCCAGGGACCATCTACAGCTATTGCAACGCGGGCTATCTCATCCTGGGGCGAATCATCGAAAAGGTGACACGCAAGACTTTTGAACAGAATCTTCAAGAGCGAATTTTTCACCCCCTCGGCATGAAAAACAGCGGCTATGACCGCAATCGATATGTGATTGAAAAACGTGCCAGCGGATACACCTATGGTCCGTTCGGTCTTGAAAACGCGGACTACATTGAAATGGGTTCATCTCCCGGTGCTGCCGGAGCACTCTATTCCACCGTGGAGGATATGTTTCTATGGGATCGAGCCTTGTATACGGATCAACTTTTGAACAGTAAACATCGAGAGATGATGTTTACGCCCAACAGAGGTGTGCCCGAAGTGAAAGCGGCCGGTGGCAGAGCACACAGCGTTTATGGCTATGGTTGGCAGATTTACACGCGCACTCACCCCGTGACCAAAAGGCGAACGAAAGTCATCAACCACGGCGGAGCCATCCAGGGGTTTCGAGCCATGGAGAATCGACTGGTAGAAGATGACGTTTTCGTCATTGTGCTCTGCAATCAGGGCGATGGCTACGGAGCTTCGGAAGTGTGGACTGCCGTGACAAAGTTAAGCGTGGAATTGACCCACGTCGTGACCGGACAGCCCTTTCGAATGCCATCCAAGGCGCGGTTGACTCAGGAACAACGTATGTATGAAATCGTAAAGTCCGATGGCGTTGAAGCGGCGATTGAATGGTTCAAGGCGAAGGGGAAAAAGTCTGGCTGGGGTGGCAGCAATTCAGCGCTGGCTACGCAACTGATTAAAGACGGCCGTGTTGACGATGGCCTTCGACTACTGGAGTTCGATGTTGAGGCGGCGCCAGGGAAAGTTTGGTTGCTACGAAAGACGGCACAGGTCTGCCTGGAAAACGGCCGGCCGAAAAAGGCTTTAAACTTCGTGAAGATGGGACTGGAGCTACGACCGGACGACGAACGTTTCATCACGCTGAAGGCGGAAGCCGAGCAAGACATGAATGGTCCGTAAGGTCAAAAGAGAGTGAAGGGAAAGCAACGACGCGACTCTTTCTGTTCGGGCCTGTTGAGTTGGAGGCGTGCCGCCGGACCTTCGCAAGAACTCCGCTGGATCAGAACAGCCAAAGTTCTCATCTATTTGCCTTTCTGGCCGCCGGGTTCGTGCAACATGGCTATTCAAATTTGGTGACGCCTTCGGGAGTGCATTGGTTCTTACCTCGCTTTCAGCGAGAGTCGCAACAAACCCTTTCATGAAATTTGCATCTCTGTCGTGAATGACAATGATTCATGACTCAAACCAGCAGGTTTCAAGGTTTGGCCTCAGAAGATGTGACCGGACCTTTCGCTCGCCACGCAGGGAATGTATCGAGGTAGGACCACCGAAACTCCTGAACCTTGCGATATCGGAGATCGCGATTCGCGAGTTGTTCGGCCACGAACGCCTCGATATTGGCCGGATCAACGAACGGATCGCGTGTTTGCTGCTGCATGTCGGTCAGGGCTTTGATAAGCCGGGTCCTGACTGCGGCAAGGCTTGGGGCGTCGGCAAGATTATGCCATTCGTAAGGATCGCTTTCTAGATCATAGAGTTCATAGCGCGGCGGGCGGCTCCATCGGTCGAATGCGTCGCGCACGTGGGGCGCGATCGCGGCCTGATCCGCGACGCTCGCTCCGGAGATGACAAAGTATGGGTGCGATTCGTCCAGATAGGAGCGGGAAATCAGGTTGTCGGTGCCGGGTTGCGGACTAGAAATCAGCTTGAACCGTTCGTCGCGCACCGAATGCTGGACAAAGCAGTTTCCCGGAAACGATCCGGTCGTGAATCCGAAAATGTATCGCCGCCAATCCTCGGCAGATGCGCCTTCCAACAACGGCTGCAGCGCTCGGCCTGGCAGCTCGGCCAT
>JAJDEL010000909.1 GCA_029259835.1 Planctomicrobium sp.
CTGTCGGTGAAGATCAAATCGTAGCTGTTACACAAAAAGGTCTTGTGCTATTGCTCAAGTTGAAAACATCGCCTCGGCCTCATCTCTCCGAGGTTGCAAAAATCGAACTCGGTGTCGATGTACTTGTGAATGCTGCCTCGAACGACAAGATGATTGCCATCGCAGATGCCTCAAACACACTCACGTTATTCAATACAACTCGCCTGGATCCCGTGGCCACAAAGAAATTCGATCAACCTGTTTCAAATCATCCGTTCTTGGTGGAAGGGATGGTCTTCGCTGAATCTGGTGGCAAGCAATTCCATGCGATGAAACCAGAAGATCTTTCAGACATCTTTGTCATGCCGCTCAATCAAATTTCGGTTGCCGGGGTTGCTAAGACCGATTCAAACATCATCGTCGCACAGCAGAATGGTGACGTGAGTCAACTTGACCTGGAGTCAGGTGAAGTGACAAACATACAAAAAGTGAATTCAATTCTGTCGTCAGGTCCAATTCAAATTGGAAAGAACTTCTACGTCATTGCCGTAGATGGAACATTGTTCCGTCTTGATGAATCCTCATAAACAGACTCGCTATTCATTCATGAAATACTTCGTTCCGATCATTTATTTACTTCTATTCTCAGCGAGCAGCTTGCCTGCTCAGCCCGGAAGTGAAGAAGCGCTTCCAACTCTTGAGGAAATGGTCCTTCCCTCGGTGAAGCAACTTCTAAACGAGACTCCAAAAGATTGGATCGTGTTGAATACCGGTGGTGTGTTGACTGTGGAATCGGTCACTCCGCGCCCCGACACTCTGGCACTCCGTCAGGCTGAAATCGAAGCACTCGAAATCGAGAGACGTAAAGTTGCTGCGAGCCAGAGAGGTCCGTTGAGCGAGAAAATCAATGAATTGAAACAATTGGAAGTCACAGTTCCAGAAGTTCAGGGGAATCCTGAGTTCCGCCTCCCGATTCGCCGAATCATTGAGATTATTCACCATGAAGATTTGATGATCCGCCGGATCGATGAACTCCTCAAAGTGAACAACATTGACCAATCGCTTGAACTTCTCAACCGACTTCGTCGCAACTGGGACGCTTGGCCTGGGATGGACGGGGCGCACGCAAAAATCGTGTACACCGATGCAAAATTTCGGATAGAGCAAGGTAAATATTCTGAGAGTTTAATGTTGCTCGACGAAGTCTACCGGTTAAACAAAGAGTATCTGGGAGTTCCTCAACAGGTTGATCGAGCGATTCAGGCACTCGTCGAGAAATCCATCGAAAACAAAGATTACCCGCAGGCACAATTCTACCTGAACTGGATTCGCCAACGCTTCCCTGACCGTCCTGTCTATCAAACATACAGTACTCAACTCTCGAATCAAGTGACCAAAATTCTCGTTGAGGCGAACGCAGCAGCGACAAGCGGGAATGTTGAAAAAGCGGCAATCTTAGTCGATGACGCGGCGATAATTTGGCCGCTTGCTCAAGATTTGCGCGGCCCTCATCGTACGCATACAGAAAGATATCAACGGCTGCACGTAGGTGTTGTTGACGCTCCTGGAAATGCAGACGCCTACTTCGCAGTGGCACCTCCTGATCTACGCAAACGTCGATTAACTGATTTAACGCTTTTTGAACTGGACCGTCTGCGCGATGGAACTGCGTATTACCGAACTCGTTTCATCGATGAATGGGAACCGACTGACCTGGGTCGTGAAATGCGTTTCACTCTCAAGCAATTTCGTCAGCCATATGAAATGCAAGACGTTCTTACGACCGCTGAAATTGCTCCACTCATCTTTAATCGACTCAATCCAGAGCACCCCGAATACGACGAGCGAATGGCATCATATGTCGAATCGGTCGAGGTTCATTCCCCGACTGAATTCACGCTTGCCTTCCACCGTGTTCCTCCACGTATCGAGCCACTTCTCGCCAGTCTTCATATTAGAATGAGTCAAGACGAATCGGTTGATGAATCAGCGATGGATCCCGGTGGGTTCCGACTGGCAAGTCAAGATGAAAAACTCGTTGTCTACAAACGTAAAATCGAGGAACCTCCTGGGCTTCCGAAATACCATGTGGCGGAAATTGTTGAACATCGCTACGGCTCTTACGAAAAAGCAGCCCAGGGCTTGCGACGAGGCGAAGTCTCGATGATTTCTGATCTGCCAGATTGGATTATTCGTAGAATGCAGGCTGATGAAGAATTCATGAAACGATTCTTCATTATCCCTTATCAACTTCCGGAGACACATCTTCTTCAATTCAATCCTGCCAGCAAGGCGGTCCGCAATCGCGAATTGCGAACCGCCCTTGCGTACGCAGTTGATCGGAACAATCTCCTAAGAGAGAATGTCCTTCGTGACCCTAAAGCGATGAACGGCAAGGTGGTCTCGACTCCGTTCCTCTCCTCAAATCCAGGCAAGAATCTTCTGGTAGAACCCCGGCGTTACGATTTATCCGCTGCACTCGCAATGCTCCTCGCATCACGAAAGCAACTGAAAGACGGGATCCCGCCACTCACAATGATTGTTGCTCCGGGACCCGCAGCCGAAGAAGTCGCAAAAAAAATCGCAGCCAAGTGGAAGAAGATCGGGATTGACATCAAGCTTGTCATGGCCCACGAACCTCGTCCTGAAAATTGGGATGTCATCTATCGGTCAGTGCAAATGGTTGAACCACTCGTTGAAATCTGGCCGTTTTTAACAATCCAGGAACGTGCAAAAATCGACGACCTGCGGCGTTATCCCGATTGGCTCAAGCAGGAACTCATACAGCTTGACAGAACGAGTGAGCAAAGTCGCGCGATCTCCGCATTACAAACTTTACATCGCCACATCTGGAGCGACACAGCAGTCTTTCCTCTATGGGAACTTCAGCGGTATTTAGTCATTCGAAAGAACGTCCAGGGTTACCCAAAGAATCTCATGCATGGCTACGACCAGATTGATCGATGGATGATTGATGCGTGGTATCAAACGGAGTTACCATGAATCGTACACAATTCTCGACAAAGAATGTTGCAACTTGTCTCGCGGAACAGTTTGGTGAATTTGATGACCTCACCCGCAGACAACGTAAACAGGTGCATTTCTTGAAACGAATTCTCATGTTGCGGTCAACGCCCCTGATTGTGTTTGCGGTTGCGATTCTCCTGAGCGCAAGGTTTTCTGTAGCGCAAGATCAAGAGAATCCAACCACAGAAAAGGCCACTCGAGAAGTCGTAAAGCCTGGCGATAAGACTGAGGATACTGCAACGAAGGATGCACCCGTTAAAGAAGAGGTGGCTAAAGAGACACCCTCTGAGGAAGAAACAACCGAAGTCAAGGAGAAGGTCGAAGACAAAATTCCTCCTCCTCCGCCACCTGCAATACTTCAACCGTATCGAATCAGGGTATACGTTTCGTTTGAAGCGAATCCTATGTTACCCATTGCAACACAGAGTGCGGCGACTTCTGGATTGCAAAATCATCTTGCAGCTCAGTTTCACAATATGTGGAAACTCAGTGTCGAACGAGGTACTGGCGAAACGTCACTCGCCGCAGAACAACTGGCTCTCCTCTCCGACGAGACAATTCCGGCGAGTTTTGTGAATTCAGAATTCGACAAAATTTTCCTGGCAACGGTTTCTCATCAGGCTGGTAAATTTTCGATCCTCTCGCGGGAATGGGACACAAGTTCTCGCACCGTTGGCAGTTTGCATTCCTCAACGATTGCCGACCGTCGCGAAATCGTAGCAACACTGGCGCGCAACATTTCCGAAGCTTTTCGTCCGACCGCGAATCTCGAAGTTGTCGATGGGAGTACAATTGAATTCTTGGTACGAGGGGGCGAATTTCTACCCCGCAACCCAGACATGCAGCAATTCAAAATAGGAGACTATCTGGTTCCCTACATGCGTTTTCTTGACCGAAAGCGGGAAGTCCAAAAAATTCAACACCTTCCGTGGACCTATATGAAAGTTGAATCGGTCACTCGCAGTCGAATCCAACTTTCGATCACATCCGCATTCGGAAATCCTGTCGCCGGGAAAAGGCGGCGTGTAGAAATGAAAGCGATACGAATTCGCCCTCACTTGCCTGCTACCGAAGTTCTCATTTATCCCCGCGGAGAAAGGCAAAACCCGCTCGTTGGATTTCGGTGTGAAGTCATGGACCGTGTTCCCACTGAAGAAGATCCGGTGGATGATCGTCTGAAACTTGAAACCGATCGGCGTGGGATTGTGACAGTTCCGGTCGTGGAAAAATCTCCGATTCAGTTTCTCTACGTCTATAGTGGACAAGCGCTCCTAGCCAAGCTTCCTTTCATCCCCGGTTATTCACCTCGTCTGGAAGTCGAAGTTCCGAATGATCGGGCACGGCTCAATGTTGAAGGAGAAGTCGCTTTGCTGCAAAGCGAACTGATCGATATCGTGGCGACGCGTGAAGTGCTGATGGCTCGGACACGTGGAGCAGCGAAAACGAAAAAGTGGGACAACGTCAGCAAGTTTCTCAGCCAATTGCAGGACCTCCCGACACTTGGAGAGTTTACTGGACGCATCGATTCGATTCAGGTGAGAGCTGTTCAGTCGGCGAAACTTGCTCGTGACCGAGTTGCAGAAATTCGCGTCAAACGACTCTGCTCTGGTGTCTCCAATTCAGCGAAAAAGCACCTTGACCCTTTTCGCATCGCTGAATTCCGTCGCGAGATGGACGAACAACGCCAGAATAGCCAGTAGCTCGCGCGGCTGCGCCGCTTGGTCTAGGGGCTAGGGATTAAGGGGCAAGGGCCGGAGAGTTGCCACTTCGATGAGTCACTTACTTCTTGAGAAGAAAAATGCTGTCGTGGCTCTATTCGTGATCGTGTCCGTGATGATCGTGGTCATGCTCTGAATGGTCGTGATCGTGACTATGGTGATCGTCATCACCTTGAACGGCACTTGCAGGCGACACTGGTTTTTCTAACTGCAAGTCAGGTTGTTGTCTTTGGAACGCCTCTTGCGCTGTTCGATAGACTTCACGAAGAGGCCGAGAGATCTCTTTGGCAACTTCGCTACACGAATCGAATTCAGGGCTGAACGCCGCTTCCCCATTTGATTTCCAGGCAACTTTCCCCAGGACTGGTCCAAATTCAGTCACAACCGTATGTGCTTGCCGATTCAAAGTGGAACGCCAAAGAGTCTGCCTGCGAATTCCAAGAGTTCCCGTTTCGTCAAAGATAATCTGTTCCAGCATTTCACGATCCGCAGGCGCGCAGATCAGACTTAAAATCACTGCCGGGCGATTCTTCTTCATCTGAATTGGAATCGTATAAACATCTTTTGCGCCAGCACTGAGAAGTCGCTGTAGTGTGTGACCGATGATTTCACCACTCACATCGTCGAGATTCGTTTCGAGTAAACAAATTTCGTCGGTCTCTTGTGGAGCGTTCAATTCTCCGACAAACAGTCTGAGTAGATTTGCTCGTGATGCGAACTCCATCGTTCCAGCACCATACCCGACAGAATCGATCGTCATCGCTGGAAGTGGACCAAACCGATCAACTACGGTTTTGACGATGGCGGCGCCAGTGGGTGTCGTCAATTCAGCTTCTATCGGGACATCCTCAAGTGGAATCCCTTTGAGAAGTTCAGCAGTCCCCGGTGTTGGAACAGAACAAATGCCATGGTCAATTCGAACCTGTCCACGACCAGTCGGAATCGGACTGCAAACGATCTGGTCGCATCCTAGTAAGTCAAAGCCGACAGCAGCACCGACGATATCGACAATCGAGTCAATTGCGCCAACTTCATGGAAATGAATTTTCTCTACGTCAGTTCCATGGACTGTTGCCTCGGCGTGAGCGACTGCCAGGAAAATTTCTTGGGCCAGTGCTCGTTGTGAATTCGTGAGTGCCGAAGCTTTATTGAGGATCTCAACGATATCGCTGTAATGGCGGTGAGCATGCTGCTCCGGGTGATTCACAACAATGTGGGTCGCTCGAAAGCAACTTTTCATCACTTCATTGATTTGAAGTTCCACTTCTGGCAATTCGAGAGATGCAATCGCTTCGTGAATCGCATTTTTGTCGACTCCTGCATCAATCAATGCGCCGAGGGTCATATCTCCACTGATTCCAGTGGCACATTCAAGATACGCGACTTTCATTCCCGTGGTTCCTTTCGAGACATACAGGGACTGCTACTCGGGTGATTCACCGTGCAGCAAATCTCTGGACATTCGCTGAATTGCCCCCTCGGCATCAACACACGCTAGAACTGTGCTTCCGGTGGCGATGAGTGTCTGGTCGCGTTTGATTTCATAGTCGTGTGCGAGTTTGGCTCCCGACATTTTGGAAACCCTCACTCTCAAGGTGAGCAGGTCGTCATAGTGTGCCGGTTTTCGGTAGCTGCATTCCGCCTTCGCGATAACGAGAAAGAAGCCACGTTCTTCGAGTGCTCGGTAATCGCCACCTTGAGCACGAAACAGTTCCGTTCGTGCAACTTCAAAGTAGGAAAGATAATTCATGTGGTGCAGGACACCCATCGCATCCGTTTCACTGTAACGGACACGAAGCTCCATTTCATACCAGTCCGTGGACATGAAGACACCTGATGAAAATTAAGGCAGGTTGAACTGTCCTGCTCTGCAGCAAGAACTCTGAATCAACCTTCGAAGGCACCTTGCTTGCGAGCCAGGGCGATGATTTCTTCGGTTGAGGAAGGTGTTTCAGTTGACGTTGCCTCAGTGGAAGCCTTTGAATCTTCGGCGGCAGGTGCTTCGACTTCAGCTTCTTCTGACTTCGCAGCACCTTGTTGTCGTGCGAGTTCAAGCGGAGAAAGCTTCTTCCCGCTGGATGAAGCTTCTGCTGCAGGAGCAGGTGCTGGACTCGGTGCAGAATCCCCACCTGCTGCGCCTTGTTGACGGGCAAGTTCGAGAGGCGAGAGTTTCTTTTCAGTCGCTGCTGCCGGAGCATTTCCAGCGGCTCCTTGCTGCCGAGCCATTTCCAACGGCGAGAGTTTCTTCTCTCCACCACCAGCGCCTGCCGCACCCTGTTTGCGAGCCATCTCCAGCGGACTGGCCCCCTTGGCAGGAGCTTTCTTTGCTGTTTTCTCTCCGGTTTTCTTTTCTTGGGCAGCTTTCTTTGGCTGTGCCTTTTCTTTTGGCAGCGGAGCATCGACGACAGTCAGGAATGATGGATCGATATCGTACCAACTGATATCGACAGGACCATCGAATTCCACCAATGCTCGGCAGTTCATGTTGACCGTTCTCACGCGACCTGTCAGCCCGACAAATCGGCGTAATTCCGGAACACTCTCATTCACGACAACATATTTATCTGTCAGTTGATTTTTCAGAACTTCTGCATCGGCAATCAGCATCGGAGGTTGCTACCTTCCATCGGTCGGAATTGAATCGGTCATGCTACGTAAAAGGTTTGTGTATAAGAACTTCAGCTTGCCACAGGTCTCATACACAAATCCTGATCAATGCCCAGTGAAGGGCACACGAATTCTCGGCAACATGAAGCAGGATTTCAAGTTCAGTCCCTCGGTTTCCCCGGAAACAGAATGATTCCACTCTGGAACTCAATGTCGCATTGACCTCGCTGAGTAGTCTGGACCGGCATTTCGTCGATGCTCGGAACCGCTCGTAATTATTCTTCAGCCGTGTCTGTCTCTTTTTGTCCTGACTTCTCTGTCTGTTCAATTGGGGTGGTGTGTCCTGTGCTGGTTTTGATACGAACCGGTGAAATTGCATGTCTTAAGGTCTTTCTCAACTCATCCAGAGGTGCATCTTTACCAGTGAAGAGCTTGAATTGAGCCGCTGCCTGGCGGATAAACATTTCAATGCCGCTTACTGTATGGCACAAATGCTCCTTCGCCTGCTTGAGGAAAAGTGTGTTTTCCGGATTATAGATCGTATCAAAAACGACCATTTCATCGCGTAGCCAATGCTGCTCGAACGGACTTTCATTCATATTTGGAGACATCCCGACCGGCGTGCAATTTACGAGAACATCTGCACCAACGGCACCACGATTCCCCCAAGTGACGTGCTGGCAGTTTAAGTCTTCAGCTAATTGTACACCTCTTGCTTTGGAACGATTCGCAAGAGTGACGATTCCTCCCTCTTGCGCGACTGCCAAGCCGATTGCTTGAGCAACTCCACCTGCCCCTAACATCATCACCCGCTGTCCGCTCAAGCTGGTCTCACCTTTTTCTGCGAGGCCAAGTTTAATGGATTCAAGGGCTGCCTGATAATCTGTGTTTTTTGCGTGCCAGTTCCCGGACTTGCTTTTCACGAGTGTGTTAGCGGCTCCGATTTCCTTGGTCATCTCATCAGTTTTCGCTGCAAACTTCAAAGCTGCTTGCTTGTGAGGAATCGTCACGCTGTAACCATGTACGCCCAGAAACTCATACGCTTCAAGCGTTTCCTCAAATTCTTCGGCTCCGACTCGCATTGCAAGATAGACGGCGTTCATCTTCATCGCTGCGAATGCCTTATTATGCAATTTTGGACTCCAACTGTGACCAATCGGGTCGCCCAACACGCCGAAGACCGCAGTTTCTGAGTTGATTTGATCATACCGATACAGTGTGGTCATCTCTTCAAATGAAAGCTGCCCAGGCGCCATCACGCGATCTTTATTAAACGTTGCGTATGTGAACGGCGAGCCGTACTTCCCGCACAAAATTCGGCTGACAACTCCATACTCACCCATGCAGAACCCGATCGTGGGGACCTTGGCATTTTGTACGAGTTTCAGCATGCGAATGTTGTCCAACGGTGAATTCGCCATCGTGACAATTTTGACGATATCAGGATCGCATTCACAAAGTTTCGCGTGGATCTCCTCAAGGTCGTCGGGAGTTTTTTCAAAGTCGTGATGGCTGATAATTCGCTGCGTCTTGCCGTATCGTGGGATCGATCCTGCAATATCGCTTTCCAGATCAACATACTCTGCCCCAGCAATAATCGCTTCACGAAGAATCATCTGCCGTTTTTCTTCAGAATCGCTAAATCGACCTCCATCTTCTGGTCGACGGCACGTAACCACGACAGGTGTTGGTCGATCCTTGAGCAATCGATCCAATCGCAAGCCACGTGGAACCCAGTCAACCCTTAATTCAATTAACTCCGCTCCGCGATCAGCCAAATTGCGATGCTCGGCAATCAGCATTTTATGTCGTTTACTGCCCAATGTTACGCAAATCATTTCACCAATTCCTGTTACAGCGAGACGACTTTCGTGAAAGCATATTCATCTAGACGAATTGCGACCGCCATTCTTACTCTAAGCGCACAGTTATAGAACATGGATTGTGCTACGGAAAGTTGGTGAACGCGATTCGTATCGGCAGAACTGATCGGTTTCCACTCTGAGCAACAGAATTCGGGTTCGCGCGTTGCCTCACTTCGTGTTAGGCTAGCCATTCAGGCAGGCTACTATCATCGATAGTTCCTCATTTCTCGTCGTTCAGGAAGGACGTCAGGAAGATTTAGCCTGTTGACGAAGCTACATGTGCATTCCATCCTAACCGCAGGAGGCGGAGGTGCAGCGAAAATTTGCTCTAATCCTATTGCTCGGCTTGGTGATGACCGTGGTCGGTTGCCAAACCACCGGTGCTTTTCCTTACGTTTCTCGCAGTGCGGGTTTACCAGCACAGAGTGAATAAAGGATTTTAAGCAAAATGCGCCGGGTTCTTCTGCCGAGTTTGTTTCTCATCGTTTGCTGTACGGCGAACGGGTGTTCGCTTGACCGTACTTGGTTCCAGATGAGCAGCAACTCTCCGATGCCATTTTTTGGATTCGATCTTCGTTTGCCGCGAAGAACCTCTCAGATTGAAGAAGCAGTGACTCACGAAGAACAACTGGCGAGCCATTGGAATAACGAAAACTCGGTCCAGCCAGTTTCCAACAAGAAGAGTCACAGCAAAGCGACCTTCTTGAACCTCCCTCGGATTTCGACTCTCATCCAAAAGCATCCGGAAGAAGAACTCTCGTTTACCGGCCCGAAAACACCATTCGCTCCGTAGCCTTTCGTCTGTGACAAGAACATTCTCACATAGCAGTCCAGTCTTAGACCAGGGGAACCACAGCTCTCTATTCATCAAAGGCAGGTTCGGCGATTCCGTCTGCTGTGATTTCGTAGGGTACCCAGACCAGGGCAACTGGTTCTGCTGCGATGTCGTTTTTCCGTGGTTTGATCTCGTAAGGCTTCACTTCAATTCCCTCGGCGGAGTATTCCTCAGTAATTTCTTTCACCGCGGCTTCAAGTTCTGCTTCCAGGTCTTTGATGTCCTGTTCGATTTCATCCACTTCGGCTTCGGCGCGTTTGATATCGCTTCTTTGATCTGCGGCACGTGAGGCAGATCTCATACTCGTTCCGGCTCGTGAGATATTCGTGGCACTCAATTTCTTACGACCGAAGAATGCACTTAGAATCGATGTTCCAATAGAAACAACAGCGGAAGTCGTCGCGGAACTGGCTTGTTCCTTCTCCTCTGCAACACGACCTTCCGCACGTCGAATACGGTCACTGAGAGTTTCAAATTTGGACTCGTATTTCTTCCTCAATTTCGCAATTTTCAAATCTCTTTTTTCGCGAGCGATCTGTTTGATGCGGGCGATGAAGTCACCTTCCCGATCATCGGAACGTGAATACTCTTTTAAGTCAGGACTGAAACTGAGCGTCAGACGTTCGACTCGATACAGATATTTTTTGAGAGAGGCCCCCCAACTTCGCCAGGATGTTTTTTTTAAGCACGTTGAGGGAACCTCTGTATAGCGGGCATTTGGGGCTGGTTCCGATTCAAAATCGAACTGGTCATCGGGAATGATTTCTGCCTCTTCCCAGGGATCACGATCCAGATCACTCCGTGTTCGAACATTCAACAAGTACGTAATGTCTTTCCAGAGATCGACGTCGGACTTTGAGTCAACAAAGTGAAGAGCAGCCTGTCCGCACAGGGCGGGGCGGTACAAAATTTTAGCATCACGCGGCGTTCGCCTGGAAACCGCGACATACTTTTGAGGAACATCTGTCGGCAGCATCGGAAGTGATTGAGCAGCGACCGGTTCTTGGTTCAGGACTTTCTTCTCTTGTGTATTTAATTTCGGGCTGACAACAACCGCAGCAGGGGATGTGCTCGCTCTCTTTGCTTTGAAGGGGGCCATCAACTTCTTGATCTGTTCCCGTGTCATCGGACCGCTGAGATAGGAGAGTGCCCAACGTGTGTGAAAGATCACTGGTTGGTCTTCGTGAACGTTATTCATCAGGAAGACGCGGCTGCGAACTCCAGAAAGAATATTCTCGACGCGTTTTCGGTCAAACTGAACACCTGCGTTTGCAGAAGCCCCTTCGAGTCCATCGAGAACGCGGAGTTTGTCGCGTTCGGTCTGTAATCTTCCCAGGAACCAAGTTCCAGCGTTTGAAAGCGCTTTGTAGTCAAGATCAACCGGGTTTTGTGTTGAAAGAATCACTCCCAACCCAAATGCTCTGGCCTGCTTCAAGAGCGTCAACAACGGCGTTTTTGATGGCGGGTTCGCGGTGGGTGGAAGATAGCCGAACACCTCGTCCATGTAGAGCAAAGCACGCAAGCTCGACGTACCAGGCTGCGTCCGCATCCACGCAACAACTTCATTCAAGAGCAGAGTCACGAAGAACATCCTCTCCTGATCGTTGAGATGAGCAATCGAGAGAACGGCGAGCCTTGGCTTGCCTTCGTCTGTGTATAAGAGCCGCTGGATATTCAGAGGTTCGCCCTGCATCCAGTTCGAAAACGCCGGCGATGCAAGTACGTTATTGACGGTCATCGCCAATTCCATGCGATCCTTCGCCGGGAAGATCGATTCCAGATCCATGATCCCGATTTTCTGAAACGGTGGTTCCTGGATTTCCCGGATCAGTGCTGGCATGTCGAGATTGCGGCCTTTTCTCCAAGCAGTATCGACAATGTTTGATAATAAAATGTGTTCACGGCTACGGAGTGGGTCGGCATCCACGCCCAATAAGGTGAGAAGCCCTGAAACTGCTGTGGCGACACGCTCTCGCATCGCATCGGAATCATCGAGTGTCTCTTGCGAGGGAGCGTCAAGCGATTTAAGAATGGTCAGAGGCAATCCGGCATTGCTACCTGGAGTGTAAATCGCAACTTCCGCAGCCTCTTTGAGTCGCGTGAGTCGGTCCTGTCCTTGCTCCCATTTCCCCAGACCATCTTTCCATAACTTCGCCCGGTCCGCGGCATACTCTTCCGGAGTCATGCCTTTCCGGGTGGCCTCATCTTTCTCGACCCAAGGCAGAAAATCGTCTGGACTCAAGTTTGGAAAGTTCAGTAGCAGGTTTCCCATGTCCCCCTTCGGATCGATGATCAACGCCGGGATTCCATCAATCGCGGCCTCTTCGAGAAGTGAAATCCCCAATCCGGTTTTTCCACTTCCGGTCATGCCGACGATGACCGCGTGCGTCGTCAAATCTTTCGCGTCGTACATGACATAGTCAGGGCGAGTCTCCGCCTGATCAATGTCAAATTCACGACCAAGATAGAACGCACCTAGCTTTTCGAAATCGAACATCACTTCATCCTTCGAGGTATGAATCAAGACACATCGTGAATTGCCTGAAATTAAAGATTGAGCTGCGAAACCGTAGCGGACCGCCATTATCTTCGACAAGAGATCGTCGAGATATTCGATGCGAAGCGTTCCACGTCGTCGTAACTGTATGCAATCTCTTCACTTGCTCAATTCCGACAAAGCCACATTGTACTTGTGATTGCTGTTGCAGTTGTAGCCGATTCGAGGGGAGCAGGTCCACTAATCGTAACGGTTGATACCGTTGCCTCCCTACTGTCCGCACTTTCGGCGCACAAGACCTGAATGCGACGGAACCCAGTGCAACTTCTACAAATCCCTGCGAACCTCTCACCCCATCTCTCGATAGACACTCCCAGCAGGAAACGGAC
>JAJDEL010000910.1 GCA_029259835.1 Planctomicrobium sp.
GGTTCACAGGAACAACACTGCTTCCGTTTGATACGACTTACAGTGCCCCTGTTTTAGCAGTCATCGGTGGGGAACTTCAGATGATTTTCTCCTCGGGTGATGGAGGGGTTCATGGTTTTCAACCGCGAACCGGGAAGCAACTCTGGAAGTACATGGTCAGTGGTCGCGGAATTAACACGTCACCGCTTGTTGTTGGAGACAGAGTTTACTGTGGTCATGCGGAAGAAAATCGCGACACGACAGACATGGGCGCGATTTTCTGTCTTGATGCGACAAAACGTGGTGACATTACCAAGACAGGTGAAGTCTGGAGAAAGACCGGCTATTACAACGGGCGCTCAAGCCCGACCATGATCGATGGTCGGCTCTACGTTGCGGACGACAGAGCGAAATTGCACTGCCTCGATCCGGAAACTGGTGACGCTCTTGGAAAACCAGCTCGACTCGGAACGATGATGCGAGCGAATCTGCTTGTCGCTGATGGAAAAATTTACGCCCACGAAGCGAACGGTCGAGGCTACATTCTGGAACCGACCTCCGATGGGGCAAAGATCATTCACAAGTTTCGTTTTCAAAAAGGCGAAGCCGCTCACGGCAGCCCGATTGCTTCGAATGGTCGCATCTACATCCCAACAACTGGCAATATGTACTGCGTTGGACTTGCTGATGCAGAAGTCTCGATTGGAAAACTTCCAGCCCTCCCAGCAGAGACCGCTCCTGCCGATGCAGATACAGCAGCACAAGTGGTGATCGCTCCGGTGGAAACTCTACTTTATCCAGGCGACAGCCAGCGTCTACAGGTCCGGCTTTACAATTCAAAAGGCCAATACATTCGCTTAGCGAAACCAGAAGAATTGGAATTCAGCGTTGATGGACCAGGGACAATCAGCGGCGACGGGACTTATTCAACGACGAAAGCCGAGACTGCTCACGCAGCAGCAAAGATCACAGTCAAACTCGGAGAATTAACCGGCTTGGCACGATCACGAATTGTTCCTGCACTTCCCTGGTCAGTTGATTTCGACAACGGTGAGATTCCTGTCACTTGGGTCGGTGCCCGGTACCGCCACATTCCGCTTGATTTCGAGTTGCTCACAAAATTGAAGAAAGAAGATCAACTCGCCAGCGACCTGTACATTTACTTCATGACGGAGTTCACGAACTTCTCACCGAAGCGAGTCTTTGATGATTCCTCACCACGGCAGCGATGGTCAGGACTCCTGGGTTTCCTGGGACTCGCTGAAGGTGCTGATCGTCCTAAGACTGTTGAAGAAGCAACAGCAAAATTTGCGGCTGCATTGAAAAAACTGACGGACGAAAAAGTCCTTGCCTCTGCAGAATGGTCGACTTGGGATGGAGTCGCGCCAGAAGGAGGAGAGGTGCCGAAGTATCCTCGTCTTACCGTGACTCGTGGCGAGCGCAAAATTGATGGAAATGGAGTCATGTGCAAAATCACAACGATTCCCAAAGGTGCCCGCAGTCAAGGCTGGATGGGGCACCCGGAACTCCACGACTACACGATTCAGGCGGATGTCTTTGCTTTCGAGCGTGATGGCAAACGCCCGGATATTGGTCTTGTCGGACAACGTTATACGCTCGACATGATGGGCGCCTCAAACCAACTTCAAATCCGAACTTGGACTCCACAGCTGAATCGTTTCTCCGTTAAGGTTCCGTTCGAATGGGAAGCGAATAAATGGTACACAATGAAATTTCAGACCGCCGCTGAAGATGGCAAAGCGATTCTGAAAGGCAAAGTCTGGATCAAAGGAGCGGAAGAGCCAGCGGAATGGCAAATCACCGGGACCGATGAAATCGGCAACGAAATCGGTAGCCCAGGACTCTTCGGAAATGCCAAGGACTCGGAAATCTTTTACGACAATCTGACTGTGACTCGTAACTAAGAAGCTTTTGAAGTTCGAGACAGTCAGTTTTTACTTCACACATAGATTATCTACTGAGGGATCAAATGAAACGATCAAACATAATAGCTGTCGTTGCAATGCTCGGCATCGCATCGCTTTGTTCTGCCCAGGATGGGAAATACAATTCGCAAAAAGAAGCGTTTTCCGAGATCGGAAAAATGAAAGTTGGCCCACATGATTGGCCGCAATGGGGTGGCTGGTCTCACAAGAACAATGTCTCTTCCGCGACTGGAATTCTCACTGAATTCGATGTTGAATCAGGAGAAGGTGTCCTCTGGAAAACTGCGCTCGGCTCACAAACCTACGGGAACGTAGTCGTTGCCAATGGCAATCTTTATGTGGGAACAAACAATCATCATGGCTATGTGAAACGTTTCCCCAAGACCATTGACTTGGGCGTATTGCTTTGTCTCGATGAAAAAACTGGTGACGTGAAATGGCAGCACTCGACCCCGAAACTTTCAACAGGTCGCGTCCACGATTGGCCGGATCAGGGGATTTGCTGTTCACCGTTCGTCGATGGAGATCGTTTGTGGTACGTCACCAGTGCCGGTGAAGTTGTTTGCCTTGACGCTGAAGGATTCAAGGATATAGAAAACGATGGTCCCTACACTGCCGAACCAGTCGTCGCTCCAGACGAAGCAGACATCGTCTGGAAGTTTGACTTGATGGGGGAGCTTGGTGTTTCTCAGCACAATATGTGTAGTTGTTCTATTGTCGGTGTCGGCGATGTGATCTTCGTGAACACTTCGAACGGTGTCGATGAATCCCATGTCAACATTCCGGCCCCGAATGCTCCGAGTTTCATGGCAATGGATCGTAACACAGGGAAAGTTCTCTGGACCGATAAATCACCGGGTCTAAACATTTTGCATGGTCAATGGTCCTCTCCTTCGTATGCTGTCGTTGACGGGCAGGCACAAGTCTTCTTTGGTGGCGGAGACGGCTGGATGTACAGCTTCGACCCAGCCGGGGACGGCAAAGGCAACGCAAAATTACTCTGGAAGTTCGACGGCAATCCGAAAGCTTCAAAGTATTCTGTGTCCGGTCGCAGCGAACGTAACCACATCATCGGAACCGCGGTCACTTACGATGGCCTTGTTTACATCGGTGTTGGTGAAGACCCTGAACACGGAGAAGGGAACGGACACTTGTGGTGCATCGATCCAACGAAGCGTGGAGATGTCAGTCCTACGATTGCAATCGACAAGGACGGGAAAGAGATCGAATTCAAGAACGACGGAACCCGCCGTCTGCAAAAAATCCATCCGGATGCTGGTGAATCAACAAAGGAGAATCCCAATTCCGCAGTTGTCTGGCACTACACTGGGACTGATACAAACGACGATGGTGAAGTCGAATTCGAAGAAGAAATGCACCGCACCTGTGGAACTGTCGCGATCCTCGATGGCATTCTTTATGTCGCAGACTTCTCAGGGATCTTCCACTGTCTTGATGCCAAAACAGGCAAGCCACACTGGCACTACGATATGTTCTCTGCTGCTTGGGGGTCCCCATTAATTGTTGATGGCAAGGTATACATCGGGGATGAAGATGGTGACATTGCAGTCTTCACACATGGAACTGAAATGGAACTGCTCGCAGAAAACCTGATGGACAGTTCCGTCTACAGCACGCCCGTCGTCGCGAACGGTGTTCTGTACATCAGCACGCGAGACACGCTGTACGCAATCGGCAAAAAGAAGTGATTGGCTTCAAGAGCGAATTCAAATTCAATCCAATCGCTCATTTCATTTAGCACCGGGTAAGTCACCCGGTAGAGCATGACGCATCGTAATACTTTTCCTAAACCGCGTGACAGTACGAACATCGTCGCACGGTTTCCCCCGGTGTGTGAATCACCGGGGGGCTAAATGGTTCTCTATTCTTAGTATCAGCAGAAGCAATTCGATGCCGACATTTGAATATCTTTGCAGTGACTGCGAGCATGAAGTTGAAGTCTTCATTCGTGCTCAAGAAAAGCCGGTCTGTCCTCAGTGCCAGAGCAAAAAACTGGAGAAACTGATCAGCGCTCCAGCCGGTCGTGTGGCTGACGGTTCGCTCCCAATGATGGGAGGCTGCCCACCATCCGACGCTCCACCCTGCAATCCCGGATGTTGTCGACTCCCCCAGTAACCAAAACTGGAACGAAAACAATCGCGAAGAGCGATATCTCATTTACGAAAACAGCCCGGCATCGAATATCGATGCCGGGCTGTTTGATGTTTAGCAGGTTCCTTTAAAACGTATCTACTTTTGCTGGTGGGACGTCTTTTTCATCTTGTTGAATTCGATCATTCCCTGGTTGAATCGCTGTTGCAAATGGTACTCCCAAACCTCGTCCAGACCTGTGAATGCTCTCGGAGCCGGAGTTGGGATCATGCGGTGGGTTTGCCCAGACCAAGAGGAACAACATGCAGGCGACCGTGAAGGAGACAAACGGTCCCCAGGAACGGGTTCCACGATCTCGCTTCAGTCCTGGCTGACTGGCTAACCGAGGTTCAATTTCTGACCACAGGCTTTTTTGGACATCGTAAGTTTTTTCGACATCTGCCTGCTCCAGCACTGCCATTGATTTTTTGAGACTCTTGTAGTGTCCTCGGCAGTCTCGACAAGTTGAAACGTGACGTCGAGTTTGCTCCCAATCCGATGGATCGACATCGTCGTGTCCAAGGTGGAGAGCAATTGCCACTTTTGCTTCGCGACAGTTCATGATGAAATCTCTGCTAGTCCGGGAAGAACGAGTGTCGCTCGTTCAATATCAGACTCTTTCTCTGCGTCTCGGTGATCAATAACTCGAACGCGTTTGAATAATAAAATAATTTTGCGTTCGCACAAATACAAATACGTTTGATCGTTTAATCTCGTTGTCGTTTTTCCCAAAGTTCCTGAAATCGGTTTCTCGCTTCAGCCAGTCGCCAACGTATTGTGGCTTCTTTTCGATCGAGGATCGCGGCGATTTCCGAAGTCGAGAAATTTTCCATATCTCGCAGCACCAGAACTGTCCGATACTTTTCCGGGATCAAGCTGATCGTTGCCCGGACTTCCTGTTGTAAATCCTGAACAGGTCTTGGGTCCGAGTCGGGAGTATCAATCCACCGATCTGAAGATCGATCAGTGAATAAAACAGCCCAGACTCGGCGTTTTTTCTTACGGTGAAAATCGAGTGTCAGATTCACACCAATCCGGAACAACCAAGGCGAAAATCGGCGAGACGGATCGAACTGGTCAAGTTTCTCGTAAACTCGAATAAATGTTTCCTGAGCCAAATCGTCAATCGTGTCTGGATCGTTCACAAAACGACCAATCACTCTGATCAATCTTCGCTCGTAACGCTGCACCAGTTCTCCGAAGGCATCGCGATCACCCTTTTTCGATTCCTCAACGAGCCGAGCATCGCTAGCCTGCGACCCTTGCTCTACTAAGGCCTTGAATTCCGAGCTGAGCGACGACTTCGTCTTCATAACTTCGTCCTGGTTAATGTCTTGCTGATCAGACATACGCGGACTTCTCGCTATCGTGTTGGAGGAAACTGGAAAAAATCTCATTCAAACCAAGAAACACCCTGAACTCGCAACTTCACTGTACAATAGAACAGACAATTTCTCCAGAGGAATCTTTGGAATAAAGCCTTCGCCCCACAATTACTGGGTGGGTCCAACACCTTCCGGCGTTAATGTTCACTTTTAATATCGGTTTGAATTGGCTGGAGTTTGCCTTGAAAACGATCAATTCTCCTGTTTCAGAAAGAACCAGAATCTGCTTGTTGATGACGATCATTGAACCAGCACCAAAATCTTCTTCGCTCCAGAGAATCTCCCCGCTCTCAGGATCAAAACAAACCAGTCGCGGGTCATCGCCTTCGTCCCCATCGATTGCGAAGACAGACTTATTGACCAAAACACCTGGACTCATTTGCGTTCGAACGTCTCGAACTCGCCAGAGAAGTTCTGCGGATTCTGCATCGAATTTGACCAGTCCCGTTCCTTTGCCGTACCCGGACGAAATGATCAACCGCTGGTTTTCCAAAATCAAAGGGTCAGAAGCGTTGATTCCGTAGCGAGTAATCCAGCGTTGCGACCAGAGCAATTCCCCGGTTTCAAAATCAACTCCGCTCAGCGCCTTGGCGTTGAGAACGAGAATTAAACGTTTGCCGTCAACATTCACAATAAGTGGAGACGAATAACCAGCGTCGACATCATTTGAAGAAGACCAGACTAAACTGCCGTTCTCAGTATTCAGGCAAATTCCATGGCTACCGGCGTTCAGGTACAAGCGATTTTTAACGACCAGTGGTGAACCAGCGAATCCCCATGAAGGGACATTGTATTTGAGTTCTTTAACGATATCGTAGTTCCAGCGAAGCTCTCCAGATTTGAGGTCAAAGCAGTTGATCAATCCCTGACGACTGATCGTGAACACAATCCCAGCAGTAATCGCTGGCGTCGATGTTGGTCCGCCTTCGAAAAGATTCGCGTCAAGCGGTTCGCCGTAGCGATACTCCCACTGCTTTATACCGGTTGTCGCATTCAAGCACGTCACAATGTCCTCGTCGGCAACGTTCCCCATCGTCACCAACATTTCATCGGTAATCACCATGGAAGAAAAGCCAGTGCCAACATTTGCTCGCCAGAGTTTTTTCACCTCGGTCGATTCAGTGAACCGGACATCGGAATCAATTCGCCCATTCCGATGCGGTCCCCGCCACTGAGGCCAATCGTCCGCAAGCAAAGTCGAAGTCAACAAGAGAAAGGAAAACGAAATCCTTTGGAGGAAAGTGGGCATCGTTGAATTCACGGTTATTGATTCATTTGAAATGGTTTGGAAATGGACCACGAAAAAAGACGAAAGGAACGAAAGAATGAAGTGCGAGTCAATTGTTGTTTCTCAGCGAAAAAACCGGTTTTTCAAAATGCCGTGCTTTTGATTCGTCAACAACCAGTCAGTCGGCATACCGAACTTTGCTCCAGTCTTTTGCCAGATCAACGAGAATTTTGAGTTTTTCATCGCAGTCGGCAGTTGCAACAATTCCTGGCAAGCGAAGCATTGAGGCTCGGTCGTCCATCCAGGTTTCGTCGAAATGAACCGCTTCGCCGTTGTGAACCCAAACGCTGTTCCCGCCGAGCATTCGAGCGATTTGCATCGAGACCGGATAGTCATAAATGTTCGGACTGTGAATCAGTGAACCGCCGAAGTCGCCAGTTGCCAGAAGAGGGTAAATGCTGCCGGGTGTTTCATCCGGTGCGAAGCCTTCGAGACCGGCGTCTGTCACTTTTTGAGCGTTTGCTCCGTCGTTCTCTTGGAACCCGATGAGGTAAATCTTTTTAGAATCTGGACGCGTCGACGGATTAATCACGGGCATCCGTTGTAAGCACTCTGCAGCGGAAACTGTCGTGTCATCTGGTCCGCACTTGAGCGTCTCGCCGTAGGCGAGCGTCCAGGTTCCAGTTGGTCCTGCTTCTGGGCAAAAGACGAGCGAAAAGAAAAC
>JAJDEL010000092.1 GCA_029259835.1 Planctomicrobium sp.
GATGACAGCCAGAGCGCCGTGGATACGAAAACGGAAGCGCACATTTTGAAAGCACTTGCGGCCAGACGCGGAAAGCAGACGACGATTCTGATTGCTCATCGCCTGTCATCGACTCGTCTTGCCGACCGAATATACGTTCTCGATCAAGGCTCGCTCATTCAACAGGGAACTCACGATGAACTGATCGCCACCGATGGACCGTATCAGCGTCTCTGGAACATTCAGGGAATGCTCGAAGATGAAATCGAAGGCGTTGTCACCGGAGGATGATGGTGTCCGCGACAAAGTGGAATCATTTCTTACGGGATGATTCCGCGAGGCAGAATGTGGTAATGTTTTTTGATAGCGGAATTTCATCATGAATGATGGTTGGATCGACGAAGACGACCTCAAAGAACAGAAGGTTGATTTGCGTTTGTGGAAAACGCTGCTGCGGTACACGCTGCACTACCGCCGCACCGCGATCACGTTTGTTTTTGTAGCCTTTGCACTGGCTGCGAGCGACCTCGGCTTTCCACTGCTGACAGGTCTTCTCATCAAGGACATTGAAACTGATCCTGCGTCGGTCAACTTGTCATTCTACGCAATCGTATTTGGGTTGCTCTCGGTTTCCTTGAGCGCATCCATCTGGGGATTCGTCATCTGTGCAGGTCGAATTCGAACGAGCGTCAGCCACGACATTCGGCTCGACGCGTTCCAGAAACTTCAGCAACTTTCGTTCAATTTCTATGATACCCGATCGACCGGCTGGCTGATGGCACGTCTCACTTCGGACTGCCAACGCCTTTCCATCATCCTTGCTTGGGGGGTCATGGACCTCATTTGGGGAACAACCGTCATGTCAGGCATTACGGTTGTTATGCTCGTATACAACTGGAAAATTGCTCTCGCGGTACTTGCGGTCGTCCCGTTCCTATTCGGCGTGAGCATGTACTTCAAAAAGCGAATTCTACGCACCTCACGACTTGTCCGGAAAACGAACTCCCGCATCACTGGAGTTTATAACGAAGGAATCATGGGCGTACAGACAACGAAAGTCTTCGTCCGTGAAGAAGAAAACTTGCAGGATTTCGACCGTCTCACAATGGAGATGTACGAGCACTCCGTTCGCAACGCGATGCTTTCAGCAGTCTACTTACCTTTAGTATTGACGATCGGTAGTGTTGCCATCGCCGCAGCTTTGGTTGTTGGTGGACATCAAGTGATTCTCGGCAGTATCGCCATTGGAGAAATGGTGATGTTCATGTATTTCGCACAGCTTTTCTTTACACCTGCCCAGGAAATTTCGGCGTGGTTCGCTGAGTTGCAAATGGCGCAGGCCTCTGCAGAAAGAGTTCTCAGTCTGATCGATTCAGTTCCAGAAGTGAAAGATACAGACGCCGTCGTCGCTCGTGTTCAGGAAACCGGCAGCGACGGACATCCAGATGAAATTGGACAGATCGAATTCCACAACGTTGAATTTCGTTATCGAGATGGCCCACAAATCATCGGCAATTTTTCTCTGCTTGTGCAACCGGGCGAGACTGTTGCTCTGGTCGGAGCAACGGGAGGCGGGAAGTCGACGATTGTGAATCTGCTCTGTCGATTCTACGAACCAACCGCCGGTCAAATTCTGCTGAACGGGATCGACTACACCGACCGCAGTTTACACTGGCTGCAATCAAATCTAGGAATTGTCCTGCAGCAACCGCATCTATTCAGCGGAACGATTGCCGACAACATCCGCTACGGCAATCTCTCGGCATCGCAAGCAGAAATCGAAGAATCTGCTGCGTTTGCCGGTGCCCACGACTTCATCACTTCACTCGATAAAGGATACGACACGGAAGTCGGCGAAGGAGGCAATCAACTCAGTCTCGGCCAAAAGCAACTCGTTTCATTCGCGCGTGCCGTGTTGAAACGTCCCAAACTATTAGTGATGGATGAGGCGACGTCTTCGATAGACACTGAAACCGAACAACTGATTCAGCAAAGCCTCTTACGCATTCTGGAGGACCGCACAAGTTTTGTGATTGCCCACCGTCTTTCCACGATCAAAGCGGCTGATCGGATTGTTGTCATCGACAAGGGTGAAATTCAGGAACAGGGAACGCACCAGGAGCTACTCAAACGAAAAGGCCAGTATTACGAGTTGTACACACAACAGGCAGTGCGAGATTTGGAAATACTGGACGTCTCTTCTGAAACGGAGACGGACTCAGCCCTCGTTGAACAACAAACGAAAGAGTGACAATGCCTCAGACCACGATCACGCGCGCCACACTTAGTGATATTGAATCTTTGGTTCCACTGTTTGATGACTACCGACAATTCTATGAGCAAGATTCAGACATTGGAGCCGCTCGATCTTTTCTCACTGAAAGATTGCAAAGAGAGCAATCAGTGGTTTTCCTCGCCACGATCAATGGTCACGGCGTTGGGTTCGTCCAACTCTATCCTTCGTTCTCTTCGGTCGGGATGCAACCGGTCTGGATACTCAACGATTTGTTCGTTGCAGAATCTGCAAGACGCACAGGTGTTGCCGGGAACTTAATGCAGGCAGCGATCGACTTTGCTAGTGAATCAGGCGCACGGCGACTTGCCCTGGCAACAGCCTTTGACAATCTCCCGGCGCAGTTGCTCTACGTGGAATTTGGATGGAAGAGAAATGATGCGTTCATCCACTTCACTTACGAGCTTTGAAGCTGATCTTGCCTGCCGACCGTCTTCATTATCTAGTTTTACTAGACGATTGCGAAGCAGACTAAAATTCAAGCTGTAGCCGGGTTGCCAGGACGAGACTTTCTCCGCGCCCAACTCCTGGTGTGTCAAGAGTGACGGGAATCGCGTTGAGCATGACTCGTGCGAAGTCGTTGATATACCAGTTGAGTCCAAAGGTCAGCGTCTGCATTCTCCCGCCTGCGATATCTTTGTCGTTCAGATCGATCACAGACCAGCCAGTGACGAATTCGATGGCACCTAATCGATCTCCAAATTCATGTTGCGGAATCACACCAGTAAAAATCCCACGTTTGCGATTGTAAGTGGCCGATTCCCCGGTGAGCAGAAATCCGAGTTGAAAATACCCCCCGGAAAAGTTGACTGAGCTTGCACCAGGGCGATCAACGTGAGACCACCGATACTCAGACTGTGCACGGAACGGTCCACACTGTGCAGCCAGTTCAACATTGAAAAGATGAAATGTATGGGTTGGAATTGGGCCTGTGTCAACAAATGTTGGGATCCCAGTTCCAGAATTATCTGTGGGATCTCCCACAAAGAATCCCGGTTCAACGGCATATCGAACACGATCATTAGCCGGGTTTCCGAGACTGTATCCGAATCCGATGTGCAACAACGAATCACCTCGATCTATGATCAAAAAAGTATCACGCGTTGCAAATCCCCAGCCTCCGTTGTTTCCGCTGGACACTCCAAAAGAGTCGGTGGGAGTACGATATGCTGAAAGTGCAAATGTTCCTTGGTCGTCAGCAAAGGTTCCAAATGCTCGAACACCTGTCTGCCGAAATGGCGCAAAAGCAAAAGGAAGTTGCCGTTCCAGGAGAAGGAGTTCGCGTCCGCTAGATTCTGCATCCATCCCGAACGGTTGCTTGAAGTATCCCGCCTCAAGGTTTTGGAGATTGTCGGGATCAGAGAAAATCACAGCAACATCGCGAAAGCTCGGATGCCCTGAAGCAGCGAAATCGAGATCAACGACGTAAGATGTCCCTTCGCGAACTTTTCCCCCCACACGCAAGCGGACTCGTCTCAGACCCGTTTCTGCATTCACACTTCCAACCGCATCGGTTGTTCCCTCATCTTGGATCACCCAGCCTGAGTCGAGCTGTAGAAATCCGCTCCAATGAAGTGTGGGGTATTGGTCTGAGCCTTTTGAGAAAATGAGTTTTTCATGCCGGTCAAATTCGTATTCCGTCAGATCCTCTCGCGCGACTTCACGCGGCTTGGAACGAGGCTGCGATTCAGTCACCATAGGCGCTGGAGGATCGCCTTCCAGAGTTTCGTTTGGCTGAGCAATACATCTGCAGGGACACGTCAATAGACAGACGATCGCAACAATGATCGAGACTGAAATACGCATACACTGACTGTCGATGAACAATGGAGAAATTACCTGATCGGTAATATCGGCACTGTTTATGACAGGACTTCAGAAAATGTCAGATTTCATTAAAGTTTTAAGGAGCCTGCCTGAAAAAGCTCGGGATTCAAAACGAGATATTTGATCTCAGCCCCAGTACATATGCAGTATCGGCAATATCTCGCCCAGGAAAGATGATCTGAAAATCTGGACTGACATGGAACCATGGAGTCAGTTGTGCCCGGTAGAACAACTCGATTCCTTGCCCATCGCTGATTCCTCCAACAGCGGCACTGATGAGTGGTCCGATTTCATCGCTCAGTCCAGAGTAGTACCAACCGGCTCCGAATCCATCGTCTGAACGACCAGGGATTGGGCTGGTCCCGCCGACGCCAAAGCTGAGGAACCAGGCGAGCGGATTCGTGTCATCATCTCCAACGCCAGCCCGACCAAAGACTCCCCAACCTTTTGTCGGATCACATGGATCGGTGACGAGATATTGGTCGAAGTTCCAGTACAGCGACCAGGAACCAGAGCTTTGGGCGATGGGAATAACAGGAAAGATGATTCGAGGATCTTGATTAAGACTCACATAGTCGCGACTGCTCCATGTTCCCCCGACGAGCTGATGTCCAGGTTTATTGAAAAATGTGGTGGGTATACGAGTCTCAGCAACAAGTGTGACTCCTTCTGCGAAGAGTTCATTGAGGCCGATTGTTGAAGCAGTATCGATTGGATTGATGGCCGTGAATGTGAAAATTGGCTCGCCATTTTCCATCCAGACAAAACCAGCTCCTAATGTCGAATATGGAACTGTTCTCAATGGCATTGGGCTGGCAACAAATGCAAGGTTGGAGAATTGCGACTTTCCGCGCCCATGAGCAAAAGCGTTCACGTCTCCATCCAGCGTATTCATCTTCCCAAAAAAGACAGCAAAATTCTGAGAGAATGCCTGAGTAAAGAGTACATCGGTCAGCAGAAGTTCTTCATTATCAGCAACTGGGAGATCGCTCAAAACAGTACTCGGTAAAGCAGCTCCTGTTGCACCAGCAAGTGACTCACCAAATCGATGCTCTGCTCGAACTTTGACAAACAACCCTTCCTGCAAACCAAGTTTTCCAGCATCGATATTCATGACATAATCGCCATGACCACTGTAGCGGTAGTCCTGCTCTAACCCGCCACTGACAGTTCTGAAATTGAACTGCGTGACATCAGCTTGAAAATTGATTCCCGACTCAGCGAGGTCTGTTCTCAATCCTCCCCAATCACCCGTCAAATACTGGCGATTCGAGGAAAAGCAACTCGTGTCGTATGAACCGCAACAGTCATCGATTCCAGAACAAAGAGAATCACACGAAGCGGGCAACGAAGAATCTTCAAACAGGCAAGCTGGCTCGGCAGCGACTCCCTGAACGGCAAAAATGCCACCTAAGGCAAGCCCAATGGAGAATTTGATCTGCTTGAAAACTGTAGAGAAACACGAGAACCTGTACATGCAATACCATCCTTGGTCACAGAGAGACTGATATCAAGGAAATCGGACTTAATGGTTCCTCTGCCCCAATTGAATCAGCCACTCATATGTCGCATTTTAGCGAATAGGACAGGTGATTCTGATTATGCTGATTGCGTTTGAGCCATCTACTGAGACTTACTAGGCTAATACTTCGCTGATCATCAGAACCGGAAGAGCTTGCCAGATCTTCCCTGACGACTTTCGTTCTTCAGACTGTCTATGTCACAGAATTAAGCGGCGGAAGCGAAAATTGCTGCCAACTCATATGGTTGCAAGAAGACGGTGTGGTGTTGGCAGCGTTCTTCATTAAAAAAGACAGGGCACTGTAGAAACAGCACCCTGTCGAAGTCAATTTGTTAAAAGAATCAACCTAGGTTTACTCACCAGGAGTTGTCATTCGTTCCAAGGCTTTGTCCAGGCTGAAGCTTGCTGCTTTCTGCCGTGGGGGATATTCCCTGAAGGTTTCGAGAAATTTCCCGACATATGTCTGCGCCGGAACCAACAAGTACGCACGATCGAGCAACCAGTCGTAGTAAGTATTTGAAGTAATTGGTGCTTGTTCGAATGGGTCGCGCCGAAGATGTAACATGAGCGGGACTCGAAGCGGAACAAACGGTTCCATCCAAACTCGTAAAGTTCCCGCCGCTTTTTGCTCCATGAAGATTAACTTCCAGTCATCATAGCGGAGTGCAGTGATGTCTCCATCATCGGAGAAGTAGAAAATCTCTTTTCGTGGGCTGGGAGTCTTTTGTGGATCTTTCAGATGTTCTGTAATGTCGTAACCATCGAGGTGAAGTCGATAATCGCGTCCCAGAGCTTTCGAGGAATACCCATCCAGCAGGTCTTCTTTAATGTCTTTCTTGCCTGCCGCGGCAGCGAATGTTGGCAGCCAGTCCATGTGATGAATCACACCGTTGCTGACTGAACCAGGCTTGATGACACCAGGCCAGCGAACAGCACATGGGACGCGCCAGCCACCTTCCCAGTTGGAATTCTTTTCGTTTCGAAATGGATTGACTGCCGCATCAGGCCAAGTGTTTTTGTGAGGTCCGTTGTCTGTGGAATAATGAACAATTGTGTTCTCAGCAATGCCGAGTTCATCGAGGAGATCGAGAAATTTCCCGATGTGCATATCATGTTCGACCATGCCGTCGGCGTACTCATCTTGTCCTGAGATCCCGCGTAGTTCCTTCTTGACATGAGTTCGAAAGTGCATGCGTGTGCCATTCCACCAACAAAACCAGGGCTTGCCAGCTTTGTGTTGACGACGAATGAATTTGATAGCGAGGTCACTCGTTTCATCATCGACGGTTTCCATTCGTTCTTTCGTCAGCGCTCCAGTGTCTTCGATTTTGCCACCTGCAGAAGATTTGATCACACCGCGCGGACCAAACTTCTTTCGGAATTCTGGATCTTTCGGATAATCTTCGTTCTCTGGTTCCTCTTCCGCGTTAAGGTGATAGAGATTGCCGTAGAACTCGTCGAAACCATGATTGGTTGGCAAGTGCTCGTCACGATCACCAAGGTGATTTTTCCCGAACTGTCCGGTCGCGTACCCCTGATCTTTCAGAACCGTCGCTATGGTGATGTCTTCGATCATCATCCCTTCTTTGGCGCCTGGAAGTCCGACTTTCGAGAGACCGGTACGAAAGACGCTTTGTCCCATAATGAAGGAAGATCGCCCGGCGGTGCAGCTTTGTTCTCCGTAGTAATCGGTGAAGATCATCCCTTCTTTGGCAACACGGTCGATATTCGGTGTGCGATAGCCAACCAGCCCCATCGTGTAGGCACTGATATTCGATTGACCGATGTCATCGCCCCAGATCACAAGAATGTTCGGCTTATCGGCCCCGAATAATTGACCTGCAAAGCAGATTGCAATCAGGCTTGCCACAAGAGTGGTTTTGCCTTGGCGGATTTTCAGTAAATTCATAAAGAGTGACCTTTCCAAGAAGCAGTCAAGAAGAAGAAGTGGAACCGTCTGGCACAGGGCGGTGCCGATCGTCGGACCGGCACCGCCTTTACATTCACATGCCTGCCCATCAATGAGCGACCAAAGATCCTCAGTTGCCACCGTGTGAAGTGGACTGGAGTTTCTCCATCACTTTGTCGAGACTGAAGCTGCCGGGCTTCTGACTGGGCGGGAACTCCTGGAACGTGGCGAGGAACTTTCCGACGTATTCCTGTGCCGGAACAAGTAGGAAGAGACGGTCGAGCCGCCATTTGGCATAACCGATGCCCTCGTGGTCTGCCAACTCGAATGGATCTGAACGCAAGTTGAAGATCTTTGGCAAACGCAGCACCGTGAACGGTTCCTCCCACACATCGAAGCCTTCAGCACGCTGTTCCGCAAAGACAATCTTCCATTGGTTGTAGCGCAGGGCGACGAGCGAGCCGTCGTCATTGAAATAGAAGAACTCGTTGCGCGGGCTGGGCGTTTTCCCTGCGAGCGCATCGCTGATGTCATACCCGTCGAGATGGACCTTGCAGGTCTTGTCCCCGACTTCCATACCCTTGAGGAGTTGCTCTTTCACATCGGGCGCGCCGGCAGCGGCCAGGATTGTGGGCAGCATGTCTTCGTGTGCGAAGATTTCATTGCTTACGGTTCCCGGCTTAATGGTACCGGGCCAGCGAATCGCGCACGGGACACGGAAGCCGCCTTCCCAGTTCGTGGCCTTCTCACCTCGAAACGGCGTGGTGCCACCGTCGGGCCAACTGAATGACTCTGCACCATTGTCCGAGGAGTACATGATGATCGTGTTGTCGGCGATCCCCAGTTCATCGAGCTTGTCAAGCAACTGACCGACCATGGCGTCATGCTCGACCATTCCGTCGGGGTAGACGCCCAGACCGGTCTTGCCCTGACTCTCCTCTTTCAGATGCGTGTGAATGTGCATACGGGTGGAGTTCCACCAGAGGAAGAAGGGCTTGTCAGACTTTGCCGCCTTGTCCAGGTAGTCGAGCGACGCGTTAGTGATCTCCTCGTCGATCGTCTCCATGCGTTTCTT
>JAJDEL010000911.1 GCA_029259835.1 Planctomicrobium sp.
CATGTCACGAAGTAACATCACCAAGGAATACAATTCATGAAAACGACTCTGTTCAGATTCAAACGTCTCATGGTGACCACCGCGATGCTGAGCCAGCTCTCGCACTTCGCTGCCGCCGATGAACCGACTCGCGTCTATCACAATCAACTGCAGCTCCTCAATGATGCGAAACCGCTGCTGGCCGACTATCCGGAATTCATTCAACCGATTGATGAGGTGAGACGATATGAAGCTCCTTTGCTTGTGGATGATGAAGAAGCCGATCTCAGCGTGCGTGCCTGGCGGTTCTCGTACAACGCCCGTGGGATCATCGAAATGCCGAATCGCCTGCGAGCTGACAAAACAGTGGTGATCATGGTTCATCCCTGGGGGATCGACGATGGCCAAGGATGGAAGACTCCCGAGCCAGCCGGAGCCTGCGACTTCTGTACGCCAACGAAGAATCATCTTGCTGCCCGGCATACTCGCGAGGTGGTCGACCCATTTCTGAAACGGATGCGAGGCAGTGTGTCGCTGGTGATGTACAGTCTGATCGCTCCGGTCGACCCAATTCGCAAGAAACTGTATCGCACGTTCGATAATCCGCCCTCTGCCGAAGAACGTGCGGAAGCGAAGAAGGAACTCGCGGCCAAGCTGAAGAGTCTGCCATACAAAGGCCAACCGATCGTAGACAAGCTGACTCTCTCCAGTGATCGTCCTGTGATCGACTACTTCCGCCAGTTCCCGGGCCTCAGCGCCAACGACTATTACAACGGCAAGGGATTTTGGAACGTACCCGTGCCAGTGACTGCCGACGTCACCGTGCATCCCGACGACGTGTTGATCTTCGATCAAGAGGGCTACGCACCGCTGAAGAAATTCCTCAACAAGCACGGCATTCGCCATGTCTTGCTAACCGGCTACGCGACCGACATGTGCTTCTGTCGCACGACAGCGGGATATGAGAATCTTTCGAAAGACTTCAACGTCTTCCTCGTCGGCGACGCCACGCTCGCCACTTTTCCGGCGAACAACACACCGCGATACGCCACGAACGCTCACATCTCATTTGCATCGATTAACCACTTGGTCACTCAGGTCTCATGGGTGAAGAAAATTGAGAATTCAAAATGACCAACAAATCGCGAATCGAAGGCAGCTCGCCTCGAGACTTTCTTGAGGTGAGTGCAACGGGAGCGATTGGCCTTTCGACAGGGTTACTCACGTCTTCTGCGAAGGCGGTTGAGACGACGATGATGTATCTCCGAAGACAGCACTCGGTCACCTGAATGTCGGGTCGGATCAATCGGTTCCCAATGGTTCGACTGGCCAGGGCTTTTGCAATTTACATTTTGGCGACTCTGCGTACTGTTGGTTGAATTTATGGAGATCGGGGTTTAGAACGTGTTTGAAATACCTGAGCCGAACGCGCTAGCGTCGGGCAATTCGCGAGAAATCGTGACTCCCGCAAGGCCCGTGGCTAGCGCCATCGGCTCATAAGGTGACCGAAAGTCAATTTCAAAATACGTTCTTAGTTCAAGGAGGTTTCGAAATGGTTGCTGCCTGCGAGGGGAGCTTGCTGACATATTTGTCGCAAGTGCCTGATCCACGTGGGCGACAGTTATCGATTCAAAGTTGCGACGACGTCATCCATCTTCTGCAATGCTCACGGCAGTTGTTAGTGGTCTATGATGAGGCGCTCAAGGGTATACCGGAATTGTGGAGTGGCTCCACGATTTACCGGTTGACGTCTGGCATTGGATGGGACACACGCGATGACCTCTCAAACTGGATAGCTTCCGATATTTAAGGAGTAACAAAACCCATCCCATCGCTCCCACCTTACGCAGCCTCACCCGAAATCCCTTACGCCTCTTCACCAAAACCGGCTACCAGAACTAAACGAAAGCTCTGACAGCAATCGAATCACAATGTCGCATTCTATTCTGTAAATCAATACAGTGAGGGCTGCGAACGAAAGCCAGTTTCTCGAATCATGTGGATTGCGGGAAAATTCGCGTCCCTTGACATTCTGCCATGAAAACAGACAGAACGATGCCCCATGACCCCATGTTTTTAGATCTTTCAAACTGGTCTCAGATCACGATCACTGGACCAGATCGGAAGTCGTACCTCCACAGTTTTTGCACGAACGACATCAACAAATTGAAGACCGGTGAATGCTGCGAAGCGTTCATTCCGGACATAAAAGGGCGGATTCTCGGTCACGTCTTTGTAATCTCTCGAGAAGAGCATTTGAAACTGATCGCGGTGCCGGGAGCAAATGAAATACTGACTCCCCATCTCACGAAGTACCTGCTTGGTGTTGATGCAACAGTGACCGACGTGACGAGTGAAAATGGATTGTTGTGTTTGGTAGGTGAAGGTGCCACCAACTTTATTGATCTTGCCGTTTGCGTGAATATCACGAATCTGCCGACTTACCTCGTTGATGCCCAACTCACGCAGATTAAGGCTGTGAAGCATCAATTGAAAAACCACGGTCTTGCCGAAGGCTCACCAGAACTCTTTGAACGCCTGCGGATTGAAGCAGGTTTTCCGTACGTCGGTCGAGACATCTCTGATGCGAACATCGCGCAGGAGGCCGCCCGAACGGAACAAGCCATTAGTTTCACAAAAGGCTGTTACCTCGGACAGGAACCGATCGCCCGACTCGATGCAATGGGACACACGAACAAGGAACTGCGTGGACTGCACATTAAAGGCAGCGAAGTTGTGGTGGGTTCAACCGTTCTGAGTGAAGAGAACGAAATCGGTACGATCACCTCTGTTGCCCAACGTGACGATGCAACTTGCGTAGCACTCGCTATGCTCAAATCGAAATTCACTCAACCTGGAACAAGTGTTGCCGTTGTTACCAACACTGGGACATTTCCGGCAAAGGTCTACTGGCCGAGATTTGAATGATCTTCTCAATTCTGGTTCTGGTGAAGCATCAAGATTTCAACCATCTTCGTATTTTTGCTACTCTTTGTTCTCGTTCTGACAGGTATTGAAACCGTATCGAAACAAGAGATTCAAAATGGATTCCAAACTCGTTGTTCAACGTCGTGACTTTCTCAAGAGTGCTGCTTTTGCGTCCGGTGCGTTTGCTTTCGCGCCGAGCCTCTTTGCGGAGAATCGGCTCACGGATCCAAATCACGGAAAACTGATCGCACACCAAACGGTTCCAATGAACGCAGAGCCGCCGCTCACGGATCTTGTCAAAACATGGATCACTCCGAACGATCTGTTTTACATCCGCAGTCATGCTCCGGTTCCAAAAATTGACACGAAGTCGTTTCGGCTCAAAGTCGAAGGCATGGTCGAGACGCCACTCGAACTGAGCCTCGATGAATTAGCCACTCTCGAACAACGTTCTGCCGTCGCGACAATGACGTGTGCCGGAAACCGTCGCTATGAACACTCTCGCGTTTCTCCGATCAAAGGTGTCCCCTGGCAGGAAGGTGCGATTGGCAATGCGAAGTGGTCAGGAACGCTGCTTTCCGCAGTCCTCAAGAAAGCAGGAATCAAACCTGAAGCGAGTCATGTTTGGTTTGACGGATTGGATGAAATCGAGCGTTCCTCCGGTGTGATTCCTTTCGGCGGCTCAATCCCACTTGGGAAAGCGATGGATGATTCGGACACGATGCCGGGAGCACTCTTATGCACCGGTATGAACGGCGATCCATTACCGCCTGACCATGGGTTTCCGCTGCGAACCGTTGTGCCGGGATACATCGGTGCTCGTAGTGTGAAGTGGCTCGGGAAGATTACTGTGAGTGATAAACCGTCACTGAATCACTATGTCGCCACAGCGTACAAGGTTGTCGAAGAAGGAACCGATCTCGAATGGGCGGAAGAAGGCCCGATCTACCGATTCCCACTCAACTCCGTCATCTGCACCCCGACTCCCAACGACAAACTCAAACCTGGAACTGTCTCAGTCGCAGGTTACGCAATTCCACCAGGCGAGAGCGGCAGAACGATCACCAGAGTTAATGTGTCCGTTGATGGTGGCAAAACCTGGAAGCGTGCGAAGATTTCCTCCCCAGTCAACGCATATTGCTGGGTACTCTGGAAAGCCGAAGTTGATGTTTCCAACGGCACTGACGAAATCATCGTCCGCGCCGTTGATTCCAAAAAGAACACGCAGCCCCGCCGCGTCGACTGGAACATGAAAGGCTACCTCTTTAACTCCTGGCACCGTGTCCCGGTCGATATTTAACGCTCGAATGTCTCCTTATTACAACAGCGGGTTTTCGAAACGCGCTATCTCATTACTTCAGAACAGTGAAGGCAGACTTCGCCGATGCCCGATGCCGAACCCGCACCAACTTTCGTGGTGGTCGACTCGCCGAAGGACCCGTCAGCGAAGGACGAGAATGACGATGGTCCTTTCGCTGCTGCTTTTGGATTGGCAATCCTTGGCAATGGTAAAGGTTTTGGGGGCGGGGCAAACAACTCCGAGGCATTTTCACTCTGAGTCGGGACTCTCCTTCCTTTCCGCTGGTGTGATTGCGGATGTTACTGCAGCGGGAGGATCTCATTTTTGTATTCTTCACAGCGGCCTGTCTTAACAAGTGGCCTGTCTTAATCGTCAGATTTTTGTTGACGTGATAGACATGTAAATCTGCGAGCTGCAGGTTTTGCATATCGGATTCCAAATAGATTTGAATATGCCTTTTCAGTCCGATTTTCTTGATATCATTACAGGCCACTGCGAGACAGCAACCTCCTCAATGATCAGTTTTGAAGATTAAAACGGGCTTTTCGGAAATATCGTAACTAATTTCTCTTTAGTCGGTTACGTAAATTTTTTGTAGTCGTCTCGCGATTCTCTCTGTTTTCTTGTTACGAATCACCCTTTCGTGGTGGATCAATCCATTACGATATGATGTCTTGCCGTGACGCGCCATGCGAACGTTGCGAGAGCGCGGCAGATTCGTGTGCAATCCCTCCTGACTCCCCCTCGTCTTGTCGTCTTGGCTTGTCCCAGACAAGCAGACTTCCCACCAGTGACGCCTCTCTTGGAACTGCTCAAATGAACAATAGATTGAGGTCTATGTGGAACTATTCCTGTCTGGTGGTGTGGGTCAGTCTCGGAATGCTTTTGCCTTTTTCTGGGTCGTCTCTGCAAGCCGATCAAACTAATTTTGAAAACAGTTACGCTGAAATCAAGCCGATTCTCAACAAATATTGTGCGGATTGCCATAACAGCGAGCATGGCGAAGCGGGCCTAAATTTTGAGATGTTCAAGGTTGAGAAGGATATCCTGATTCACCTCCAAAAGTGGTTCAGTGTAATTGACCAAGTGGAAACCGGCGTGATGCCGCCTGGAGAAAGTGAACTCAGACCAACTGCGAGTGAAAAAACACAATTGGTGTTATGGATTAGAAACACGATCAATGATTTTGATTATGAATCGATCAAAGACCCGGGAAAGTCTGCTCTGCGCAGGCTCAATAGGTCCGAGTACAACAATACCGTTCGCGACCTGACAGGCGTCGACCTCCAGCCAGCTCGTTATTTTTCAGGAGATGGAGGAGGAGGGGAAGGTTTTGACAACAATGCAGAGGGGATGTCGATACTGCCTCTCATGGTTGAAAAATACTTCAAAGCCGCCCGAGACATTTCACGACACGCTGTCGTGAGTTACGGAGAAGGAATCAGCTTTAGTCCGGATCTTTCACCAACACTCACCCCACGGTCGTATCACCTTGCAACTGAACGAAAACTCAGCGACTTCTACAATGACGTCATTGATCACCTTCCGAACTATGATCACAGAAAAGACTTTGAGCCCTACCTCAAGCCTGCGATGAGGTTAGCTTTGGTGAATCCGAAAGCCAGTCACCAGGAAATTTATGATTTTGCGATT